>NZ_JARDAL010000070.1:0-10123 GCF_048957595.1 Acinetobacter sp. AS5
GGCCAGAGATGTTAAATTGAAGAGCATGCTCTTCAATTTAACGCAAAGTTCAGGAATTGTGTAGATACCTATGCCTTTTAGGAGAGGGTTAGGGAGAGGTAAAATTTAACAACCAATAAAAAATCTGAAACTGCCCCTTTTCTAACCGCTCACCCCAAAATCATCTGTTTTTACACTTTTCAGTCTGCAAATTTCAAACATTTCCATAATAATAAGACTTTACACATCTCCCAGAATACGTGAAGGCCTTCCTCCATGAAAAAACTCATCAACAACCCTGAAAACTTGGTTGTCGAAATGTGCAAAGGCTTTGTCCTTGCCCATCCTGAACTACAATTTACCGAATCCCATAAAATCATTTCACGTAAAGAGAAACACAACAACGTGGCACTGATCAGTGGCGGTGGCAGTGGTCACGAACCTGCACATGCAGGCTTTGTGGGTACTGGCATGTTAGACGCGGCCGTGTGTGGTGATGTATTTGCATCACCTTCTCAAATTCAGGTCTACAAAGCCCTGCAACATGTCGCGACAGACAAAGGTGTACTGATGATCATCAAAAACTATTCTGGCGATATGATGAATTTCCAGAATGGTGCAGCTTTGGCAGCAGAAGATGGCATTAAAGTCGATTATGTCAAAGTGGCGGATGATATTGCCGTTAAAGATAGCCTCTATACGGTTGGTCGTCGTGGCGTGGCGGGTACTGTATTTGTACATAAAATTGCAGGTGCAGCAGCATCAAAAGGTTTAGAGCTTGCGGAAGTCAAAGCCGTGGCTCAAAAAGCAGCAGATAACGTGATTAGTCTTGGTTTCGCCTATACCTCATGTACCGTTCCTGCCAAAGGCACACCCACCTTCACCTTGGCGAATGATGAAATGGAATACGGCGTCGGCATCCACGGCGAACCGGGTATCCGTCGTGAAAAAATCCTGCCATCCAAAGAGCTGGCACAACGTATTATCGATGACTTATTCCTTGACCGTCCTGACATGCAAGAAGTTGCGGTGTTGGTGAATGGCTTTGGTTCAACGCCAATGCAAGAACTGTATGTGTTTAACAATGATGTATGCGAACATCTGGCCCGTAAAGGTATCAAGATTTACCGCACATTCGTTGGCAACTACATGACCAGTATCGACATGAATGGGGCTTCGGTTTCATTGCTTGCTGTGGATGATGAACTGAAAACCTATCTGGATGCGGAAGCCAATACCCCTGCCTTTAAGCTGGATGGCTCACCTGCACTACCATTTGAATTTGCAGCACAAGACGTAGCAGCAGAAAGTCATGCTAATATTCAAGTCGAAACCGCAGCAGAACATGCTGAAATTCAGAACGAGCAATTCACGATTGAAAACATGCGTTATGTGGTCGATGTGATGGCGGCCTGCATTATCAAAAATGAAGTGCCATTCTGTGAGCTGGATGCCCATGCAGGCGACGGTGATTTTGGTATGAGTGTAGCCAAAGGCTTTAAACAACTGAAACGCGAATGGCAAGGCCTGATTCAAGCGCAGTACATGGATGAATTTTTGCTGAACAGTTCCATGATTATCATGGAGCATTGTGGTGGTGCATCAGGTCCAATCTGGGGTTCAGCGTTTCGTGCAGCGAGCAAAGCCATTCAAGGCAAAACCACATTAACTGTGGCAGATTTTGCCGAGATGCTGCAAGCAGCAGTGAAAGGTATTCAAGTGACAGGTGAGCGTTCATTTGGTCGTGGTGCTGTGGTCGGTGACAAAACCCTGATTGATGCTTTGGTTCCTTGCGCAGACTCTTGGTCAGCCAATACCGACAAGAGGTTTAAAGAAAACTTTGTCTTAGGTGCAGAGGCCGCAGTAAAAGGTGCAGAATCCACCAAAGAGATCGTGGCGCGTATGGGCCGTGCTGGTACAGTCGGTGATCGTAGCTTAAGCTATCCGGACGCAGGCGCACACGGCTTAGGCGTGATCTTTACGGACATTGCCGAGCATATTAAATAAACTTTTCAAGATTTGAAAAGAGCCTCGACACTGTTCGGGGCTTTTTTATATTTCATTTCCTCTACTGAGTAAGTTTAAAAGCACAAATAATGAAAGGCATACTCATTCCTATGGATGTGGCTTAATGAAACTTGTCCAAATAGCGCTCTAGTTCTTCTGTCACTACTACCCGCTTATTGCCTTTTACCTGTTCTTCACTCAATACGCCTTCAGAATCAATGACTACCACTTTGTGTCCAGCTGCTTGTAAACGTTTAACGCCTTCAAATAACATGCGTGCACCCACATCATGAATCAGAGTCAAATTGGTCAGGTCTATGACTATACGTGTTTTAGCATCTGGCTCATCCTGCAAGATCCGCAGCAACATTTCCGATTCGGTAAATTGCAATACACCGCGCAGCTCATACACGATAATGTCATTGTTCTTACCTGCTGTATAACGACTTTGCAAAATGGTCTGTGCCGATGGCGTCCCTTCCATCAGATGCAAGCCCATGTCACGCGACAAACGCTCAAAAATATCTACCCCACGTACACTATGCCCATGCTCATCAATTTTAGGAGAAAAAACCACAATTCCCACCTGCCCAGGCAATACCCCGATAATTCCACCCGACACACCACTTTTGGCAGGAATGCCCACCGTAGTCAGCCAGTCACCCGCCGCATCATACATGCCACAGGTCATCATCACGCTGAGCACTTGGCGCACTACATCACGCTCTAACAACTGTTTGCCAGTTTTGGCCTGAACACCACCATTAGCGAGCACACTACAGATATTTGCCAGATCTTTGACCGTTACCTTAATCGCACATTGCTTGATATATCCATTGACGATTTCCACAGGATCCGAATCAAGCACACCTACAGTACGCAGCATATAGCCAATCGATAGGTTCCGGAATGCAGTTTTGACTTCCGACTTATATACCTGCTTGTCGAATTCCAGTTGACGGCCTGCCAGCTCACTTAAAAAACGGCGCAAGCATTCCGCACGTGAAATGCCTTTTTGTACCGGAATCAAAGAATGCGTGGTGATCGCACCCGAGTTAATCATTGGATTTTTCGGAAGATTGGTTTCTTTATCCAGTGAAATCTGATTAAAAGCCTCTCCTGAAGGTTCAACGCCGACCTTTTCCAGTACTGCTGGAATTCCCAAATGCTGCAATGCCAAGGCATAGGCAAAAGGTTTGGACATTGACTGCATGGTAAATTCGGTTGCATCATCTCCCGTAGAATAGATCGTGCCATCCACCGTAGTCAGCGCCAAAGCGAACTTGTTTGGATCTACCGCTGCCAGTTCAGGGATATAGTCAGCCAAAGCGTCCTGATCATTATCATGACAGACCGTTAATACATGCTGGAGATAATCGGGCACCGGGGTTTTCATCGAATGAGCTTATTCCAGTTGGCTGTTATTTTTAATTAACATACCGGCTTTTGGCTTAAGTACCAGAGTGAAAAGGTAATTTTCTGCATATCCATGTTATCGGCTGCATTCCCTTTATGGGCAATTCTCCAGAAATGAATTGCATTTTTAAGTATTGTTATTTTTGTTGATGTTTTAAGAGACATAAAAAAGGGCGCTACTGCCCTTTTTTACTCTGGATGATTTATTTAACGTTGGTTTTACGAATCATTTTGTATAGCACCTTGGGTGAAATACGCGAAACCAGCACACCGAGTTTTTCTTTCTTGCCGCCAATCACAATATATTCTTCGCCGCACTGCAAGGCTTGTACGCTTTGACGGGCAAAATCTTCTGCCGACAACCCATTTTCAATCGCTTCATCCTGCTTGGCTTGTGGCTTGCCTTCCCCATTTAAAGCATTAAATGAGACATTGGTTTGAACAAAGCCCGGAAAAATCACCGAGACCTGAACACCCTGATCAGCAACTTCCGCACGCAAGCTGTTAGCCCACATATGAATCGCTGCTTTGGCTGCGGAATAGGATGCGCGATACTGGGTGCCGAGCAAACCTGCCACACTGGAAATAAAGACGATACGACCTGATTTTTGTGCCAGAAAGGTTGGCAATACCATTTTGGTAAGAAACACCTGAGAAAAGTAATCGACTTCCATAATGGCTCGTTCAGTCTGCATGGTGGTATCTGCAATCAGGGCACGCTGGCTAAGTCCGGCATTGTTAATCAGCCAGTCAATCCGGCCTTTTTGTTGCAAAACCTGTTCATAGGCATGACGAACCTGGCTTTCATCCGTGATATCGGCAATGACTGAAATATGCTGACCCGGATTGGTGAGACTTTGGCGAACATTTTCCAGTTCTTCATGCCGGCGTGCAGTCAGTACCACCTGTGCTCCGAGTGCAGCACATTGCTGTGCGATCGCCTTGCCAATTCCTGAAGATGCGCCGGTAATCCAGACCACTTTTCCATTTAAGTCTTCAACTTTCGCCATGAAATCCTATTTCCCTTGTTTTAATGAATATGGTGCGGCATTTCATCTTCCAGAAATGCCAGCAAATGCTCAAAATAATAACTCATGGTATCGGCATCATAGATGCTACCGAGCTTGTCAAAACGTTTATAGCCTAACTGGGTGGTTAAATGAATCACCCCATTCAAGGTTTTATCGACCACCACATTAAATTTCAACATTTTTTTCGGTTCACGGATTAAATGCGTCACCCCTTGATCGACCACCTGAGTAAAAGCTTTTAAAGCGGGTGATACATACTGGTGATTACCATTTTTCATCTGGTCAACACAGCCGAGCAGTTCCATCACCAGCATCTTTTCCACCGGATAACGCATAAAAGCATCACCGGCCTGTTCATAAGTCATTTGATGCAGGTAATTCACCATTGGCATGAGCCGTTCATTGCCAAATAAGGAAACCGACCAGGGCATATATTTACGCGTTGTATGAATAATCTGCTGAATCACTTTTTCAGACTCACTGTCCGGTGAGTTGGCCAGTTGCACCACCTGACCAAAAATCTGGTCAATAATTTCACAGGCCATATCGGCCAGATTTTCACCTAAGGGTCTGGCCAGACTGTTTTGCTCGCCCGCATTTAATCGGAAATGAAGGTCTTTAAAGCGCTGATGAGTTTCAGGTTGAAGCTTCAGGGAAATGCTATAGCTCATCTTATTATCCTTTTTGATATGCTGCGATGAGTCGCGTTTTTTTATCGTTCTATCATACGATGAGTTGCTATACATGCCAATTGGCTAAAGTTTGCATTTGGTTAAGCTGCCGCATGCACTATTTTTTTTGCTACAATAGAGCCAATTTTTCATTCACTTTTGATCTGTTTAGACTATGACTGACTCAGCGCAAAATATCGCGACAACCTACGATCCGACCGAGATCGAGAAAAAATGGTACCAAACTTGGGAAGAGCGTGGCTACTTTAAGCCGTCTGAAAAAGGCGAATCTTTCTGTATCATGATTCCGCCACCAAATGTCACTGGTAGCCTGCACATGGGTCATGGTTTTAACAATGCCATCATGGATGCCTTAACCCGTTTTAACCGTATGTCTGGTAAAAATACCTTATGGCAACCGGGTACTGACCACGCAGGTATTGCAACGCAAATGGTTGTAGAGCGTCAGTTGGGTGCGCAAGGGGTTAGCCGTCATGACCTAGGTCGTGAAAAATTCATCGAAAAAGTTTGGGAATGGAAAGAACAATCTGGCGGTAACATCACCCGTCAAATTCGTCGTTTGGGTTCTTCTGTAGACTGGTCTCGTGAACGCTTCACCATGGATGATGGTTTATCAAACGCGGTAAAAGAAGTGTTTGTAAAACTGCATGAAGAAGGCCTGATCTACCGCGGTAAGCGCCTGGTGAACTGGGATCCTAAACTGCAAACTGCCCTTTCTGACTTAGAAGTTGAGTCTGATAAAGAAGAAGCAGGTTCACTCTGGCACTTCAAATACTTCTTTGAAGACAAATCACTTCGCACGCACGATGGTAAAGATTATATCGTTGTGGCAACGACGCGTCCTGAAACATTGTTGGGTGATACAGCTGTTGCCGTTGCGCTTGATGATGAACGCTATGCAGATTTGGTGGGTAAAAATATTATCCTGCCAATCACTGGTCGTGCGGTTCCAATCGTTAAAGACGAATATGTAGACAAAGAATTCGGTACTGGCTGTGTAAAAATCACCCCGGCTCACGACTTCAATGACTATGAAGTAGGTAAACGCTGTGAATTGCCTATCATCAATATCTTCAACAAAAATGCTGAAGTACTGGCTGAGTTTGAATACATCGCAAAAGCGGGCGAACAAATTTCTAAAACCATTCCTGCACCTGCAGACTACATTGGTTTAGAGCGTTTTGAAGCACGTAAAAAAATAGTTGAACAGGCTGAAGCTGAAGGCTGGTTAGACCAGATCCAACCATATACGCTGAAACCACCTCGCGGTGACCGTTCAGGCGTGATCGTTGAGCCATTACTGACTGACCAATGGTATGTGAAGATTGCACCACTTGCTGAACCTGCAATTAAAGCTGTGAAAGATGGCGACATCAAGTTCGTACCTGAACAGTACAGCAACATGTACATGGCATGGATGAACAACATTCAAGACTGGTGTATCTCTCGTCAATTGTGGTGGGGTCACCGTATTCCTGCTTGGTACGATGCGGAAGGCAATGTATATGTAGGTCGTGACGAAGCTGAAGTGCGTGCGAAAAACAACATCCCTGCCGATATTGAGTTGAACCAAGACGAAGATGTACTCGATACATGGTTCTCTTCAGGTCTTTGGACATTCTCAACTTTAGGTTGGACTGGCGATGAAGCAAAAGACAAAGAAAACTACTTCTTAAATACATTCCACCCAACAGATGTACTGGTGACAGGTTTTGACATCATCTTCTTCTGGGTAGCACGTATGATCATGCTGACCATGCACTTCATGAAGAATGAAGATGGTACGCCACAAGTGCCGTTCAAGACTGTGTATGTACACGGTTTGGTCCGTGATGGCGAAGGTCAGAAAATGTCTAAATCTAAGGGTAACGTACTTGACCCATTAGACTTGATTGACGGTGTGGATCTTGAAACATTAGTACAAAAACGTACTACAGGTTTGATGAACCCGAAACAGGCAGCGAAGATTGAAAAATCAACGCGTAAAGAATTCCCTGAAGGGATTCAGTCTTACGGTACCGATGCAGTTCGTTTCACCTTCTGTGCGCTTGCAAACACTGGTCGTGACATCAAGTTCGACATGAAACGTGTTGAAGGTTACCGTAACTTTGCCAACAAGATCTGGAACGCAACGCGTTTCGTGATGATGAATGTCGAAGGTCAAACGATTGGTTCAGAAGCACGTCAAGACCTTTGGGAATTGCCTGAACAATGGATCGTAAGCCGTCTGCAAAAAGCGGAACAAGCGGTGCAAACAGCATTTGCAACCTACCGTTTAGATCTGGCTGCGCAAGCGATTTACGAGTTCATCTGGAATGAATACTGTGACTGGTATGTTGAGTTAACCAAACCGGTTCTGAATGATGAAAATGTATCGGAAGAGCGTAAAGCTGAAGTACGTCGTGTTCTTCTTTCTGTGATGGAAGCGTCTTTACGTTTGGCGCATCCGTTGATGCCTTACCTGACTGAAGAAATCTGGCAAACGCTTGCGCCTAAACTCGGTATTACTGGCGAAACCATTATGTTGGCGCCGTACCCGGTTGCTGACCAAGCATTGATTAATGACCAAGCTGAAGCAGATATGCAATGGCTGCAAGGTTTGATTGGTGCGGTACGTAACATCCGTGGTGAGATGGGTCTAGGCAATGCGCGTTTATTGCCTGTACTTTTACAGAACACCACTGAAGCTGAAACTGCCCAAATTTCTCGTATTGAGCCGTTGTTTAAAGCATTGGCAAAAGTTGAAAGCATCACCTTCTTGGCGGATGGCGAACAACCACCATTGTCTTCTTCTTCTGTAGTCGGTCACGTATCTGTGTTCGTTCCAATGAAGGGTTTAATTGACCCTAAAGCGGAATTGGGTCGTCTACAAAAAGACTTAGACAAGGTTCAAAAACAGCATGACCAAATTGCAACTAAACTTGCTAATGAAGGTTTTGTGGCGAAAGCACCTGCTGCTGTGGTTGAAGGCGAAAAAGCAAAACTTGCTGAGTTTGCGGATCAGTTAGCGACGATTAAAGCGAATATGGAGCAAATTGCAGCGCTTTAATGCTGTAGTTTGATTCAAAAAGATCCCCTCTTAGTGAGGGGATTTTTTTTTAAAATCATAATGATATTTGATAGAATTATTTGATTAAAACTTTATAAATACCCCAACATGACAAATATAGATAAATACGCATTTTCTGCTGATAGACCAATTAGAAATTTAGAACAAGACTTATTAGGTCGAGCTGATTTTGCAAAAAACTTAAGTGATGCTATTTCTCAATGGAAAGGTGATGAAAGTCTAGTTATTGCGTTGCATGGAGATTGGGGCTCAGGAAAATCATCAATTAAAAATATGGCATTGTCTTATTCAAAAAAGCAAGATAACTCACCCACAATTATAGAGTTTTCACCTTGGGAATGGTCAGCTCAGGATAAGATTGTTCAAGCTTTTTTTGATGAAATATCAAAATCTATTGGAAGGAAAGACTCATCTAAAGAAGATCAAAATTTGGCAAATATATTTGCTAAGTATGGTAATCACCTTTCTACAGCTCACACGATTTTTAAAAGTGCTAATCTTTTCGTTCCTTTATTAACTACTGCAATTTTAGGTACAGGACTAGTAAGTAGCTATTTTACTGATAATACACAATTAGTGTTACTCATTACGACCTTAACATCACTCATTCCTATCCTTATGTCAGTTACTGAGAAAGGAAGTGACATACTAGGTAAAATGTCAGAAAATTCTAGTCAAAAGGCTAAACTGAATGAAAAAACCTTAGCAGAAATTCGTGAGGAATTAATTACCGCTTTGAAGAGTAGGACAACTCCTCTTTTGATCGTTATGGATGATATTGATCGCTTAACAACTGTAGAGTTGCGAATGATCTTTCAATTAATTAAAGCAAATACTGATTTTCCTAATGTAATATTTTTACTTTTATTTCAGAAAGATATAGTTGAAAAAAAGCTCACTGATACTACGCAATCTGGCGAGAACTATCTAGAAAAAATTATTCAAATACCTTTTACAATTCCACAAATTCAATTAAAACAAGTCCATGAAGTTCTAGTTAATCTACTAGAAGATGTGATAAATAGTCATACTGATGCAGACAAAAAATTTGATCAAAAAAGATGGGTGGAAATTTATCATAACGGTTTAAAAAACTATTTCAATAATTTAAGAAATGTCTATAGATTCAACTCGACTCTATGCTTTAACTTCAATCTTTTTAAAAATAATGATATTTTCGAAGCAGATCCAATAGATTTGATAGCCATTGAATGCTTAAGAGTGTTTGAGCCGAATGTTTATAGCAAACTCTCCAACTCTAAAGAAGCTTTTACCACTTTACGTTCTGTCTCAAGTAACAATCAAACAGATAAAGTAAAGTATTCACGAATAATTGAAGATATTTTCAAGAGCGCATCTGAGAACAATAGAGAATCTGTCGAAGGTATTTTGAAAACCCTCTTTCCTACTACTCAGTGGATCATAAGTAACTATTATCATGATCATAGTTCATATCAAGAATGGTTTACTCAACTCAGAGTATGCCATAAAGACCACTTTGATAAATATTTCAAACTTAGTTTTGATAGCGAAGATTTTTCTACGTCAGACTTTATAAATTTCCTGCAACTAACTGCTAATAGAGAACAGCTTAAAGAGAAAATTCTTGCCCTAGATGCCAGAAATTTACTTGAAGACTTTCTATCCAAATTTGAAGCATATAGTAAACAAGTTCCTCAAGAAAATATTAATTCATAAATTTACGCAATGTTAGATGCTGGTGATGAAATTAATCATGAATCTAGTAAATTTTTTGGTTTTTCAGCCCAAACTTATTTATTCAGATTATGCTCTTGGTCCTTAGAAGATATACCCGATATAAAATTTCGGGCTAAAATATTACAGAATTACATTAGGGTCTGTTGACATTTCAAGTATAGAATTTACCCGATAAAGGTAGCCAAATAAATATACAAGCTAATGCAACT
>NZ_JARDAL010000071.1:0-10074 GCF_048957595.1 Acinetobacter sp. AS5
AATAGAAGAATTACTGCCACACCGCTGGAAATCCGACCAAAATTAAAAAATAGGCATGGGATTCAGCGGACGCTTACTGTATTTTTTCTTTAAAGGAATAACAGTGTAAATTACATTAAGAATGTGTCTCTAACTAGCCTTGGAGTCATCTAATCATTTCATTTTTATTTTTTTAAGCACATAAAATCATAACAACTTTAATAGTTTTAAAAGATTAATATTAAATAAAATTTTTGTCATCTCAGCATAGACTATATATTTCGAGAAGATCTCAAAATTACATTTTTGTCATTTTTAAAAATAATTAATTAATAGTGCTAAAATTTTTAAGAGAGACAGAGAATAACCAAAAATTTCATCAGTTTAGTAGTCAAATTCCTAGTCTCTGTTCAGTACTAAAACATAGCTTTTACTTCCAAATTATTTAAAGGAAAAAATTATGATGAAATTCAAAAACATTTTTTTGGGCTTATGTATCGCAGCCGCGTCATTGAATACATTTGCACAGCAATCCGATGAACACAAAGATCACCACCCTGAAAAAACAGCACCATCTGCAGTAACAATTAAGCAAACAGTTACCAGCACCACTGCTACAGATAAAATGGCTGCAATGGATCAACACATGAAGGCGATGCAAGCCATGCATGAGAAGATGATGGCTGCAAAAACCCCACAAGAACGTCAGAAACTTATGGCTGAGCACATGAAACTCATGCAAGGAGGTATGAGTATGATGAAACAGATGAGCGGCCAAAGCATGAATGCAAATATGGCTGACCGTCAGCAAATGATGGAAAAACGTATGGACATGATGCAATCCATGATGCAGATGATGATGGACTGTATGCCTCCCTCCACAACTAAATAATTACCCATGAATTAGAGAGGGAAGCACCATGAACCATCAACCTCAAGAACATAATTCAGTACCTAACTTTTGGTCTACACGTTATGCCATCGGCCTATTCGTGATTGGTGGTGTGGCAGCCTATTTTCTCTTAACCGAGCATTTGGCCCATGTCGTTGGTGTTTTACCCTTTTTACTCCTTTTAGCATGCCCACTCATGCATATTTTTATGCATGGTGGTCATGGACATCACCATCATCAACAGAAAAATCCAGACACATCAGATAATAAAAAATCACGCGAACCAGGAGACCGCTCATGAATCATGCGGAATCAGCCTATGGTCTGTGGTGGCTCGTCATCATAAATTCGGCAATTTTCATTATGTTTGCCTTCAGTTTTTTTAAACCCGCCACAGCGCGAGACTGGCGTACTTTTGGCGCTTTCTCTGCTTTCATCATTGCATTGTTTGTCGAGATGTATGGTTTCCCTTTAACAATTTATCTGTTGTCAGGCTGGCTACAAACTCGCTTTCCTGAACTTGACTTGCTGTCGCATAACTCAGGTCACTTATGGTCAACGCTACTAGGCGAAAAGGGTGATCCACATTTTGGCATTCTGCACATCACGAGTTATATTTTTTTGGGCTATGGTTTCTATTTACTATCAAAAGCATGGCAGGTGTTGTACCACGCACAACGTCATCACCAATTGGCAGTAAGCGGACCCTATGCGCGCATACGCCACCCGCAATACGTAGCTTTTGTAATGATCTTGCTGGGGTTTTTATTGCAATGGCCAACTTTACTGACACTGATTATGTTTCCAATCTTACTCTTAATGTACAGCCGCTTGGCAATTAAGGAAGAGGCTGAAATGAGTAAACAGTTTGGCGCTGTCTATGACAGCTATGCTCAACAGACTCCGAGATTTATTCCAAAATTCGGCCATAAAACCACTTTTCCATAAGAGAATTATTTATGTCAGATCAAAAAAATCATAACCAGGACCATATGGCACAGGCTACAACAGACGTACTGAAAGACCCAGTCTGTGGTATGACCGTCACTGAAGAATCGAAATACCATGAGGAATTTAAGGGGAAAACTTACTTTTTTTGCAGTGATAAATGTCAATCAAAGTTTCATAGCAGCCCGGTGCAATATATCGCTAAACCCGCAACGACGACTGCCGATGCACATACACAGCATCATCAGACTGTTCAACACGTTAATGCGGCAAGCACAACAGGTACGACCATCTATACATGCCCAATGCATCCAGAAATCAGGCAAGATCATCCTGGAAACTGTCCTAAATGCGGAATGACACTGGAGCCACTCATTCCTGAATTAGAGGAAGATGAGAATCCGGAGTTACGTGATTTCCGCCGACGCTTCTGGTGGACACTGCCATTGACCATCATCGTGACTTTTTTGGCAATGTTTGGTCATCAAATGAACCTGTTCAATATGGCTGTTCAGAGCTGGATTGAACTGGTGTTGTCACTCCCAATTGTACTTTGGGCAGGTTGGCCATTTTTTTCCCGGGGTTGGCAATCGGTTGTGAATCGCAGCCCGAACATGTGGACGCTGATTGGTTTGGGCACTGGAGCTGCATTTATTTATAGTGTGGTCGCAACCATTGCACCGCAAATCTTCCCAGACTCATTTATTTCCATGGGTCGTGTCGCTGTTTACTTTGAAGCTTCAGCGGTCATCATTTCATTGACCCTACTGGGACAAATATTGGAGTTAAAAGCACGTTCGCAAACTTCTGCTGCAATTAAGTCACTCCTTGGGCTCGCTCCTAAAACAGCTCGCCGAATCCTGCCTGATGGAACTGAAGAAGATGTTCCTCTAACGCATGTCCATGTAGGAGATTTACTCAGAATTCGCCCAGGTGAAAAAGTGCCTGTGGATGGTGTAATCACTGAAGGAAGTAGTTCAGTGGATGAATCGATGCTGACAGGTGAACCTTTACCTATCACTAAACGTATCGGCGATAAAGTCATTGGAGCTACCCTGAATACCAATGGTTCATTGATCATGCGTTCAGAGAAAATTGGTTCAAGTACCATGTTATCCCAGATCGTACAGATGGTGGCGCAAGCTCAACGATCGAGAGCACCAATGCAACGTATGGCTGATCAGGTAGCAGGTTGGTTCGTCATGGCTGTAGTGACCATTGCCTTGCTTACCTTCTTTGGATGGGGACTATTCGGCCCAGAAGAATCAAGCTGGGTTTATGCATTAATCAATGCTGTGGCAGTACTCATTATTGCCTGTCCTTGTGCACTAGGCTTGGCAACTCCAATGTCTATCATGGTTGCGACGGGTCAAGGTGCTACTCATGGTGTGCTGTTTCGTGATGCAGCAGCCATTGAGAATCTACGCAAGATTGACACACTAATCATCGATAAAACAGGTACGTTAACTGAAGGACGCCCTGTATTCGATCGTGTAGTTGCCGCATCAGATTTTGACGAATCTGAAGTATTACGTTTAGCCGCCAGTCTTGATCAAGGCAGTGAACACCCGCTAGCCGAAGCGATTGTAAACGCAGCACACGAACGTGGCCTGTCTCTTGAAACACCAGATAATTTTGAATCGGGCTCAGGGATTGGTGTTCGAGGTCAAGTGGGCGATCGTCAGTTAGCTTTGGGCAACACAGCACTGATGGAGCAATTGGGTATCTCGGTACAATCTCTGATTCCGCAAGCCGAAGAGCTGCGTTCGGAAGGTGCAAGTGTGATGCATCTAGCCATCAATGGTGAATTGGCCGGTCTGCTTGCAGTATCCGATCCCATCAAAAAAAATACCCCAGAAGCACTTGCCACCCTGAAGGAAGCGGGTCTACGTATCGTGATGGCAACAGGAGATGGTCTCACCACTGCCCGTTCAGTCGCAGCACGTCTAGGCATTGATGAGGTACATGGCGAAGTCAAACCCGCAGATAAACTAGAACTGGTCAGCAAATTGCAGAAGGAAGGTCGCATCGTGGCTATGGCTGGTGATGGCATCAATGATGCACCAGCCTTGGCTAAAGCTGATGTCGGTATCGCTATGGGAACCGGGACTGATGTTGCAATGAATAGTGCCCAAGTTACGCTGGTCAAGGGAGATTTACGAGGGATTGCTGTTGCCCGTTCACTTTCGGAAGCTACTGTCGGCAACATGAAACAGAACCTCATGTTTGCTTTCCTTTACAATGCTTTGGGTATCCCTATCGCGGCTGGCGTACTATATCCATTTACCGGTTGGTTGTTGTCACCGATGATTGCCGCCTTGGCTATGAGTTTGAGTTCAGCTTCAGTCATCACGAATGCCCTTCGCCTGCGAAATAAAAAGTTATGATAGAGAGTTCTTTTCTTCCACCAGATGTACCAGGTCTTATTGCAGCACTTGCCATCGGCCTGCTCATTGGTTTAGAACGAGGATGGCACGATCGTGAATTGCCCGAGGGCAGCCGAGTAGCAGGCCTACGTACCTTCACATTGACAGGATTGCTCGGAGGAGTGCTCGGTCATTTACAACCAAACTTCGGGCCTTGGCCGCTGGTCGCGGCCGTATTAGGGCTTTCCTTATTATTAACAGTGTCCTACGCGCGTACCGCAAAACTTTCCGGTAATCTAAGCGCTACCACGACGATCGCGATGCTGTTGACATTAGTTTTAGGTGCATATGCATCCCATGGTAATGTTACTTTAGCATTAACCGCGGCTGTAATCGTCGCTGTATTTTTGGATCTCAAGCCAACCTTACACGGTTGGCTACGCTTGATAGAGCATCGTGAATTAACCGCATCCCTGCAGTTGCTGGTACTTTCTGTCGTTATATTACCCTACTTACCCAATACGGGTCTGGGACCTTTTGCTGCATTAAATCCTTACCAGTTATGGTGGGCAGTGATCCTGATTGCCGGACTCTCTCTGGCAGGTCATTTTGCCATGCGGCTTACCGGTTCAGAAAGAGGCATATTCTGGACAGGTCTATTGGGTGGTTTGGCATCTTCTACAGCTGCAACTGTCGCACTGGCACGCTATACACGCCAGCACCCCGTCATGGTCAGTGCTGCTATTTCTGGAACATTGGCTGCCTGTGGCATCATGTTTTTTCGTATGGTTGTGCTGATAGGCGTCATTGAGCCAGCATTGCTAAGCACTTTTGGTGGTGCAATGATGATTGCGGGAATCCTTCTGCTGGGTATGGCATTGTGGAGACAACGCCAAATTACCAGCGCTGAAAACAACGATCGAACAATAGAAGCAATGGCTCCTTTTGATCTTGGGACAGCATTCAGCTTCGCTGCTTTCCTGGCTGTCATGGCAGTCTTGGTCCCGGCAGCAAAACAATGGTTGGGCACCAGCGGCATCTTCGTATTATCGACTATTTCTGGGCTAGCAGACGTAGATGCTATTTTAGTCTCACTTGCCCGCCTGCATAGTATTGAAGGCTTAACAACAAATGTGGCTGCTGTCGCGCTAGGGCTGGCCACACTGAGCAACATGTTAAGCAAAGCGACAATTGCATGGATGACAGGGGGGGCACAGTTTGGCCGAGCTATCATATTTGGCTACACAATTGCCATGATAGGTGCTGGCGTAGCTCTGGCTCTCAGTTTGAGCTTTATGTAAGGTCAACTCGGGTAAATGGAAGATGTTCAAAAAAATGAGTTAAAATGATTCCCCTTGCATGGATTCACTTTGAAAAACAATGGTAAAAATGATTCGACCATTGAGGGATTCAGCCTGGATGGTCGCCCCAAGCATATCAAGAATAGATTTTGTTATCGCGAGCCCTAAGCCGGTTCCTTCTTCTGTTCTTTGTCTAGATGCATCTGTTCGATAAAATCGATCAAATAACCTGGATAGTTGTTCAGGAGAGATTTCAGGGCCTTCATTTTCAATTGAAAATATTGTGTTATCTAAATTCTGTTGAAGTTTTATGCGTATTGTAGAATTCTTATTTCCATATTTAACTGCATTAGATAATAGATTGCTGAGTGCTCGACGTAACATAGCAGGATCACCTTTGACATTTCCAGATCCTGTTTGTTGAAGCGTCATATTTTTTTCGGCAGCTAGCGCATCATAGAAATCAAATAAGGCTGTAACTTCTTTAACCAGGTCAATATTCTGTAAGTTCTGTAATTTTAGGCCATGTTCTGCTTTTGCCAAGAAAAGCATATCGGATACCATTCGAGCCAAACGTTCTAATTCTTCTAAATTAGAAAATAGTACTTCTTGATAGGTACTGGTATCTCGTTTACGGGCAAGACATACTTGAGTTTGAGTCATTAAGTTATTAATCGGTGTTCTAATTTCATGCGCTAAATCAGATGAAAAATCGGAAAGCCTTTCTAAAGCTGATTCTAGTCTGTCGAGCATATCATTGAAGGCAATTGCTAATGATTTTAGTTCTGTTGGTGTGTGCTCAACTTCTAAACGTTCTGAAAGATGTTGGGCAGAAATGCCTTCTGCGACCTTAGCCATTTTTTGCACGGGTCTTAAACCTCTCCAGGTTGCAAACCAGCCTAAAAACATTAAACAAATCGTACCGGCTAAACCAATGTAAAAAAGTTGACGCTTAAAATCATTTAAAAAATGTAGATGTTCAGATGTATCGATCCCCACAATAATGCGTACAGATTGTATTTCAGTATTTTTGTTTATATCCGTGTTGTAGATCATGCCACGATAGGTCTTATTCTTAATTTTCCATTTAATCCAAGGGTTATTTGCTGACTTGATTAACTGTTGAGTATTAATGATTGAAGATGCTGAACTAAATAAAATCTGACCTGCCGGTCGTTCTATTTGGACCATAAGATCATGGTGTCCAACTAAAGCATCTTTCAAATATAGATCAAGTTCTGGAGAATTTTTAGGATGCTGTTGGAGAAGATTCTGAATAAGCTGGATTTTACCTTCTAATTGGGTACGATCTTGCGTTTCAAAATGATGCATCACTAATTTATGGATGAAAAACCCCATCATAATGAGAATGCATATAGTCGATAATGAGAAAATAATACCAATACGAAAACTGATAGATTTGAATAATTTATTATTCATCTTCTACCTCTAATACATACCCCATTCCTCGAATATTCTGAATTAACTTAGGGGTAAAATTACTATCTACTTTATTTCTTAATCGTTTAATAGCGACTTCAACTACATTTGTATCACTATCAAAGTTCATATCCCAAATTTGAGATGCAATAAGTGCTCTTGGTAGAATTTCACCTCTTCTACGCATAAAAAGCTCCATAAGCGCAAATTCTTTAGCCGTCAGATCAATGCGTTGACCTGCTCGTGTTACCCGACGTTTTCTCAAATCAAGTTCTAAATCAGCAATCTTAATAATATTATTATCTTCTCTTTGTTGCCCTCGTCTAAGGAGCGTTTTTATTCGAGCTAGAAGCTCTGCAAAAGCAAAAGGCTTTATTAAATAATCATCAGCGCCTAACTCTAAACCTTTTACTCGATCTTCGATTTGATCTCGGGCGGTAAGAAAAAGAATGGGCATTGTTTTACCGCTGCTACGAATATCATTGATAATATTCCAACCATTTAGTCCAGGTAACATCACGTCTAAAATAATTAAGTCATACTCTTCAGAAAGAGCTTGATGTTTACCCGTTAACCCATCTGTAACCCAGTCCGTAATATAGCCAGCTTCGGATAAACCTTGCTTGAGATAATCACCAGTTTTTTGTTCATCTTCAACTAATAGTATTCTCATCTCAGAATCCTAAGTTATTCATTAAAACTATAATAACGTTATAAAACATCTGATCGAGATAGATTACAAAAATGTCATTTTCAAGTCACTTAGATGTTCAGTGCTTCACTTTAGTGTAGTAGCAAGAAATTAACTTTTAGAGAAACTTATGAAAACTGTAGTGCGTCGTAGTCTAACAATTTTAATGTGTGCTGGAACTTTAATTGCTGGTACTCAATCTTGGGCAAAAGATGTATCAACCTCAAGTGCCACTAAAACGGTAAAAGCACAGGAACCTTGTACAAAACCTTGTAAAATGGAAAAAGATGACAAGACTCAGCAAGATCATAGTCAACATCAGTCTCCTAACTCATCTGACATGTCAAAAATGGATCATTCTATGATGAATATGGACCATTCTAAAATGGATCATTCTATGATGAATATGGACCATTCTAAAATGGATCATTCAAAGATGAATATGCCTGGTAGCAATAAATAATTTTATAAATAGCGAGAAAGAAGTATTAAAGTTTATACTAAATATTTGCTTTATTACTTCAATCTTGACCTTTCTAAAGGTGAGATAGAATGTCAAAAAATCTAAAGGTGAGATAGAATGTCAAAAAAGTTAAGTCATATACTCTTAATTGGAGTTGGTTTATTTTCATCAACTTGGGTAATGGCGGCAGTTAAAGAATATGATTTAACAATCGCTGAACAAACTGTAAATATCACAGGAAAACCAGTTGAGAGAATTACTGTAAATGGTAAATTCGTTGCACCACTTCTTGAATTTGAAGAAGGTGATGAGGCCGTTATCCGTGTTCACAATAAGTTAAAAAATCAGGACTCTTCAATCCATTGGCATGGCTTATTATTACCTGGAATTATGGATGGTGTACCTGGATTTAACAAATTTAATGGCATTGCCCCTAATAAAACTTATGAATATAAGTTTAAAGTCCGCCAAAATGGTACTTATTGGTATCATTCACATAGTAAAGGACAAGAACAAGACGGTTTATATGGTGCTTTTGTTATTTATCCTAAAGATAAAACTCCACTAACAGCTGCTGAAAAAACCGATAAAGATTACGTTGTTTTGCTTTCTGATTTTCATAATTCGACAAGTGATCAAATTATGAAAAATATTAAAAAAGAAGCAGATTACTATCAGAACCGCCGCGAAACAGTATTCGATGTATTAAAACAAGTTAAACGTGATGGGCTAAAAGCGACTTGGCAAGACCGTTCTATGTGGAATCAGATGCGAATGCTGAAAACAGATATGTCCGATGTGACTGGTTATACATTTTTAATGAATGGCAAGACACCTCAGCAAAATTGGACGGGTAACTTCAAAGCTGGTGAAAAAGTTCGCCTTCGTTTTATTAATGCTTCCGCTATGTCATTCTTTGATGTACGCATTCCAAACCTAAAAATGACTGTAGTCAGTGCTGATGGTCAACCTGTAAAGCCCGTTCCTGTAGATGAGTTCCGTATTGGTACTGCTGAAACTTATGACGTAATTGTGGAACCAAAACAAGCACATTACCAAATTGAAGCTGAATCTATTGATCGTACCGGTTTTTCAGTGGGAACATTACATGAAGAAAGCAGCCCAGCAGTCAAACAAATTGAGATGCCTAAGCCTCGTCCTCGTTCTTTATTGACTATGGAAGATATGGGAATGAATCATGATATGTCTTCTATGAAAGGTATGGATCATGATATGTCTTCTATGAAAGATATGAATCATGATATGTCTTCTATGAAAGGCATGAATCACGATATGTCTTCTATGAAAGGTATGGATCATGATATGTCTTCTATGAAAGGTATGGATCATGATATGCCGATGAATAGCGCTACTGTTAAGGCGGCTTCAGACAAGAATGATAATACCGTATTTGGATGGGCAAATGCTTCAACACCTGAAGGTAATAAAGCATTGCAATATAGTGATTTGCAATCGTTAGATCCTCAAAAAGACACTCGTGCAGCTGAACGTGAAATAGAGATCCGTCTTGGTGGAAACATGGAGCGTTATATTTGGACAATAAATGGTAAAAAATTTAATGAAGCCGACCCACTAGTGGTGAAGTATGGTGAACGTATTCGCTTAAAATTTGTCAATGACAGTATGATGGCTCACCCAATGCACTTACATGGCATGTTTATGCAGCTTGAGAATGGTCAGGATCCAAGCAATATGCCAAACAAACATACGGTAATTGTTCCACCTGGGAAAACGATAACCACTCTACTCACAGCTGATGAGTTAGGTGAGTGGGCTATTCATTGTCACCTGCTTTACCATATGAGTGCAGGAATGATGAATAAACTCATTGTAGCTCAAGTGGAAGATGGTAATTCTACAAAGACTGTTCCTCAGTCCCAAGTAAATGAGAAGGGAGTAAATCCACATGCAAATCACTAAGAATTTCTTCTCAAAAACAGTCTTATCAATTGCATTAATAAGTATATCAAACT
>NZ_JARDAL010000072.1:0-9346 GCF_048957595.1 Acinetobacter sp. AS5
ACCCGTTGCAGGTTCATGATGTCGACACCATATTCACGCACGTGGGCTTCCATCTCGGCTGCAAATTTAGGACCTTGAGTTTTCTGTACAGACGTGAAGTTTTCAATATCCATGGTATCCATGACCTGACCGCCCATGCGCTCCGCCACGATCCCGGTCTTAATGCCTTTACGTGCTGCATAGATCGCAGAAGTATTCCCTGCAGGACCACCACCGATCACCAGGACATCAAAGGCATCTTTGGCATTCAGCTTTTCCGCATCTTTGGCAGCGGCATTGCTATCCAGCTTGGCAATGATTTCTTCCAGTGTCATACGACCCTGACCGATATGCTGGTTGTCCTGGAATACCATCGGCACCGCCATGATTTTGCGTTCTTCTACTTCTTCCTGGAAGAAAGCCCCATCAATCATGGTCGCTGTGGTCCCCGGGTTATAAATGGCAATCAGGTTGAGTGCCTGAACCACATCCGGACAGTTATGGCAGCTTAACGATACGAACACATCGAAATTAGATTGAACACCCAGGCTTTTAATATTCGCCAGTACTTCATCAGAGACTTTCGGTGCATAACCTGAAGTTTGCAGCAATGCCAGAATCAGCGAGGTAAACTCATGACCCATTGGCAAGCCTGCAAAGAATACACGTGGTTCCTCACCAGCTTTTGCAATCCCGAAACTTGGCGCACGTGCATTGGTCCCGTCAAAGCGTGCAGTGACCAGGTCAGACAGTGCAGCCACTTCGGACACCAGTTCCTGGATTTTGGCTGATTTGTCAGAGCCATCCAAAGTCGCCACCAGTTCAATCGGGCCTTCTAGGCGTTCTAATAAGGTTTTAAGTTGGGCTGAAGTATTTTGATCTAACATTGCTAACGTCTCCAAAGGAGTAAATGTTTATTTGATAACAGGATATTAAATGAATTGAATAAATAGGTAAAACAGTTTGTTTTTATTTTATTGATCGGATTTACAGATTTATTAAAAAATTCATCATTAATTTCAAAGTTCTATATGGGGTAAAAAGATTAATTTTCAAGTAGTTTAGAGCAAGAATAAGGATTTTCAGCTAAGATTAAAACAAGATATTTGAGACTTGAATGATGGAATTACAACGCGGTATTTATCAACATTATAAGGGACAGCTTTATCAGGTGTTTCATGTCGCCACGCACAGTGAAACTGAAGAAAAGCTGGTGGTTTATCAATGTCTCTATGGGGATTATTCAATTTGGGTACGTCATTTAACGATGTTCACTGAAACCATTACCACTAACGATGATCGTGAAGTGGAGCGTTTTAAATTGATTCAGGCACTTTAAGCCCAACAGACTCAGGGAAGAGTGATGCAAAACTCAGATGAATTTGAAATATTCATGCAAGAATTATATGAAAAATTTCATATGCATGATCATAAGCAGGCAGATCGCCTGCACCGATACCGGAATATAGAGCCAGAATCCGGTCAATTTTTGTCTATGCTGATTCGTGCGCAACAATCGAAAAGTATTTTGGAAATTGGCACTTCTACCGGTTATTCCACTCTATGGCTGGCGGAAGCGGCTCGGCAGACTCAAGCCATGATTACAACTCTTGAAGTTGATGCAGAACGGGTTGCTCAGGCAAAGCAATATGCGACAGAAATAGATCTTGCAGACTTAATCAATTTTAAAGTGATTGATGCTCAAGTTTATCTGGAGGCAGAACAGGAAATATTTGATTTTATCCTGTTAGATGCTGAACGCGATGATTATGTCAGTTACTGGCCACATTTGAGTCGATTACTTAAAGCAAAGGGCGGGTTACTGGTAGTTGATAATGTCATTTCACATGCAGCAGAAGTCGAAGAGTTTATTGCCTTAATTCAGCAAGACCCACGTTTTATCATGAGTAGTGTACCCATAGGCGCAGGTTTGCTGATGGTGGGATTTCGTTAATTCGATTCGCTCTAATCCATGCAAATTTTATTAAAATGTAAATTATATTCGAGATACTTTTCCACGAATGCAGCTTTGTCTTGGCGTCTTAACAGGTTGTCATAAATAAATTCAGGTACGGGATGATACAGCTCGGTATGACCATTACTGTATACAATTTTCAGGTGGCGGCTTGAGGGATTGTATTTCCAAGAAATCACGGTAAGCAGTTTTTGCATATGCGTTCCTCCACTGAATATTTCTTATCTTATCATTTGAACTTATGCCATATGGCTCTGCAGATGTATAGCTCAATTGTAAGAATGGGTAAGGATTATGAGAAAGCGAAGCAAAAGATATGCCTGAATTTTTATATGATGGATCAAGAAAAAAATAGGACTATAATATTTTAAGTTCTAATAAAATAATTTTAAAAAATAAAATCCAGTATTGTGCTGACATAAAAGTTCAAACCATAAAAAACCACGCTAAAAAGCGTGGTTTTTGAATCAGTTCAATCTAATTAAAATTAGATTTTACCCACTAGGTCGATTGAAGGAGCAAGAGTTGCATCGCCTTCTTTCCATTTAGCTGGGCAAACTTCGCCTGGGTGAGCATGTACGTACTGAGCTGCTTTAACTTTACGAAGAAGTTCTTGAGCGTCACGGCCGATACCACCAGCGTTGATTTCAACGATTTGGATTTTACCTTCTGGATCGATCACGAAAGTACCACGATCAGCAAGGCCGTCAGCTTCGATTAATACGTCAAAGTTTTTAGCAAGAGTCCAGTTTGCATCGCCAACCATTACATACTGGATTTTTTTGATTTCTTCTGAAGAATCGTGCCAAGCTTTGTGAGTGAAATGCGTGTCAGTAGAAACTGAGTAGATTTCAACGCCTAGTTTTTGGAATTCAGCGTAGTTGTCAGCAAGGTCACCAAGTTCAGTCGGGCAAACGAAAGTGAAGTCAGCTGGGTAGAAGAATACAACAGACCATTTGCCTTTCAGGTCAGCTTCAGTAACTTCAATGAATTTGCCGTTTTGGAATGCAGTTGCTTTAAATGGTTTAACTTCAGTATTAATTAAGCTCATCATTGTCTCCATGATTGAGGTAGTCTTTGATTTTGAATAAGAGTATCGAAATTTTGGTTGATGCTAAAATGGTATTTTTACATTACAAACATCGGAAAAACCGAATTAAGTAAAAACGCGCCACTTTGGCAAAATCGCTTTGTTCATTGAGCAGCATCAAGATGATGGCCTGATGACAAAATTATCTCTTTTTCCTCGTGCTAGCAAACATGATGTTGAAACCAAAAAATTCAAGGGTGAATCAGGAAAAAAAGCATGTTTTCCGCAAAATAATTTAAATATCAATTCCAAACTTAAACTAATGATTAAAAGCAATCGTGCAGACATAGGTCTGCAATTTAGATATTTTGACAGGTTTATGGTGCGGAATTGAGAGAAATCAGGCAGCCAAAGCCAATTTGTCCGGCACTTAACAGAACTACGACTATCTGAAATCTAATGAACCAAGTAAAATAAACCTTTCCGGTTTTTGATGTGGGTGTTTTCTCTGTGCAGAGTCATTTAAATGTAGATCAATGGATAATGGCGCGTGACCGTCACCGTTTAAATCGACTGAAAAAGGGGAAAGACGCAGATGCCAAGCAGTATCAGGAATTATTTGAAAAATCCAATCTGAAAGTACGGCAACGGCTTGAACGTCTTCCGAACATCAAGCTGAATCAGGATCTACCGGTAACCCAGTATGCTGACAAGCTGATTACCGCGATTCAAAAGCATCAGGTGATTATTGTGGCTGGCGAAACCGGTTCTGGTAAAACCACCCAGTTACCGCAAATTGCCATGCTGGCTGGACGTGGTCTGACCGGAATGATCGGGCATACCCAGCCACGTCGACTGGCAGCCCGCAGTGTATCACAGCGTATTGCTGAGGAAGTCGGCGAAAAACTCGGTGAATCAATTTCCTTTAAAGTGCGTTTTACGGAACAGGGTTCACAAGATTCAATTGTACGTTTGATGACTGACGGTATTTTACTGGCCGAACTGACGCATGACCGCTACCTGACCAAATATGACACGATTATTATTGATGAAGCGCATGAACGTTCACTGAATATCGACTTCATTATGGGTTATCTGAAGCAGCTGTTGCCGCGTCGTCCCGATCTGAAAGTCATCATTACTTCTGCAACCCTGGATGTAAACCGTTTTAGCAGTTACTTCAATGGTGCACCAATTTTTGAAGTAGAAGGCCGCAGTTTCCCAGTCGAGCTACGTTATCGCCCGATCTCGGAAATGAGCATTGGCGGTAGTGATGATGACGAGTTTGATGACTTTGAAGAAAATCTGCCTCGCGCTGTGGTCAAAGCAGTCGAAGAATGCTTTCAGGATGCACAGGAAAAAGGTCATCCCGAACATGCCGATATCCTGATTTTTGCCAGTACCGAGCAGGAAATTCGTGAGTTACAGGAAACCCTGATCAAACATGGACCACGCCATACGGAAGTATTAACTTTATATGCGCGTCTGGCGCTGGCCGAACAGCAGAAAATCTTTAATCCTTCTGGGGGCGGGCGACGTATTATTATTGCCACCAACGTAGCAGAAACAGCGCTAACCGTTCCGAATATCCGGTATGTAATTGATAGCGGTTTTGCCCGTATTTCACGTTATAACTATCGTTCACGGGTGCAACGTCTACCAATTGAAGCTGTTTCTCAGGCAGCCGCCAATCAGCGTAAAGGCCGCTGTGGCCGTATTGCACCGGGTGTCTGTATTCGTCTGTATTCTGAGGAAGACTTCCTGAGCCGTCCTGAGTTTACTGAACCGGAAATCAAGCGAACCAACCTGGCATCGGTAATTCTGCAAATGCAAAGTCTGGGGTTGGGTTCACTGGAAGACTTCGATTTTATCGAACCGCCAGATCACCGTCTGGTGAATGATGGTCGCAAGCTGTTGATCGAGCTGGGGGCAATGGCTGAGAAAAACTCCCCTCAAGTTAGTGATGAAAAGCAGTCAGCAACTCCTTCCTCCTTTAAAAAAAGGGAAACGCAAGGTGGATTAACCAAGATCGGTCAGCAAATGGCGAAAATGCCGATCGATCCACGTCTGGCACGTATGATTCTTGGTGGTGCACATTTTGGCGTGCTAAATGAAGTGCTGGTGATTGTGGCAGCACTTGCAGTTCAGGACCCGCGTGAACGTCCGGCGGACAAGCAGATGCAGGCGGATCAGAAACATGCACTATTCCGTGAAGCCGATTCTGATTTCCTGTTCTATATCAAGCTCTGGGAGACGCTGCATAATAACCGCGACAGCATGAGTGAAAATAAGCGTCGTACTTTTGCGCGCAATCACTTCTTGAGCTGGCTGCGTCTGCGTGAATGGAAGAAAACTCATGAACAACTGGTAGATTTGGCTCGAGGTCTGAAATTGTCATTTAATGATAAGCCCGCCAGTTATGAAAATCTGCATCGTGCTTTATTAACCGGTTTATTGTCTTTTATTGCCAACAAGACCGATGAACGTAATGTGTTTATGGCGGTACGTCAGCAAAAAGCGCGGATTTTTCCGGCTTCTACCTTGCACAAGACCAATACGCCGTGGGTGATGGCCTTTGAAATGGTCGAGACCTCCCAGGTGTATTTACGTACCCTTGCCAAGATTGAACCGGAATGGATTCTGCTGGCGGCGCGTGACCTGCTCAAGCATCATTATTTTGAACCGCACTGGTCGAAAAAAGCCGGTGTAGTGAATACCTATGATCAGATTTCCCTATTTGGTCTGATTATTGAGCCAAAGCGCCCAATCAATTATGAAAAAGTTGATCAGGCGGCTGCGCATGAAATTTTCTTGCGGGATGCTTTAACTACCGGTCATCTAGGGATTACTCCGCCATTTTTAAAACATAACTTGCTGAAACTGGAAGAAGTCGAGCGAGTAGAAGACAAGCTGCGTCGTCGTGATCTGGTGGTTGATGAAGAAACCATTTACCAGTTCTATGCCTCCAAAGTGCCGCCTGAAGTGGCCAGCCGTCGTACTTTTGAAGACTGGCGTGCCACGGTTGAGCCCCAGAATCCGCGTTATTTATTTGTTGATGACGATGCACTGTGGCTGAATGACCGTCCAACCACACAACAATTCCCGGACTATTTGCAAAATGGTAGCCTGCGTCTGGCTGCAACCTATCGTTTTGACCCGAGTCATGATGAAGATGGCGCGACAGTTAAAATTCCATTGCAAGCTTTGGCCCAAGTCGATGAAGGTATCTGGTCATGGGGAATTCCGGGATGGCGTCTGGAGCTGATTGAAGCATTGCTAAAAGCTTTGCCGAAGGACAAGCGTCGTAATCTGGTGCCGATTCCGGATACTGCACGAAAACTCATGGCAAAAGTAGATGTGCAGGATTTACAGAAACATATTTTTAGTTTCTTGGCATTCCAGTTGCGGGGCGATCAAATCACTGAGAAAGATTTCAGTTTTGACCGGGTAGACCAGTATTTGTTGCCTTTTATTAAAGTTACTGATGAAAAAGGTCGTGTTATTGAACAGGGGCGTGATCTTGCTGAGCTGAAAGCGCGCTGCCGGACTGAAACGCATAGTCCGGTCAAACAGCTTAAAGGTGAATTTAAAACCTTCCCGGAAAGCTTTGTATTTGAAGCATCGCAAAAAGTCACCGGTGTCGTGGTCAAGCAGTATCAGGCGCTGGTTCCGACCAAAGCCTTCGCTGCGCTGGAGCAGAAAGATGAATCTGGTGTGGTGATTCAGACTTTTAATGATCAGGCTGAAGCGGTTAAAAAACATCGTGAAGGGGTGATCCGACTGGTGCATATGCAACTCGGAGACTTGACCCGCCAGTTGAAAAAACAGATTTCCAAACCTTTGGCGCTGGCTTATTCGCCACTTGGAGATAAAGCGCAACTGGAACAAATGTTAGTTTATGCCACACTACATATGTCCATTAATGAGCTGCCTGTCAATGCGCAAGAGTTCCAAAAGCTGGTTGAAGATGTAAAAAAATCTTTCCTGACTTATGGTCAAGTTGCCCTAAAAGAAATCACGGATATTTATATCCAGTGGCAGGAAATTCGCCGGAAATTATTGGTTTTAGACCATTCTGTGTTTGAAAAAAATATCAATGATATTGAAGATCAGCTTGATTTAATGAGCCTTTCTGACTTTGTATATCGTAAAACTTCCGATGTATGGGGCGAATTTCCACGTTATTTGAAAGCCTTGATCTTGCGTTTAGAGCGCTTGCCCAATAATCTACAAAGGGACAATTCCGCCATTGACCAAATTGATCAATGGATGGAAAAATTATTCAAGTTTAAAGATGACCCTCGCCTGAAAGAATTGTATTTCATGGTCGAGGAGTTAAGAATCTCATTGTTTTCACAACCGATGAAAACAAAAGCACCCGTGTCTCCAACTCGCTTGCAAAAAGTATGGGATCGTCTTGGAATCAGTTAAGATATAGGTAATTCAGATAAGGAATTTTACATGGGCATCCGCATTACGGGTACGGGCTTATTCCATCCGGAACATGTCATCACCAATGAAGAATTAGTTGAAAGTTTAAATGCTTATGTGGAACTGTTTAATCACGAAAATGCTGACAAAATCGCTGCAGGCGAAGTTGAAGCACGTCGTGGTTCTAGTGCAGACTTTATTGAAAAAGCATCTGGCGTACAACGCCGTTATGTCGTAGAAAAATCAGGCATTCTTGATCCAAAACGCTTACGTCCTAATTTACGTGAACGTGCAGATAATGAAATTTCACTGCAGGCAGAATGGGGTGTAATCGCAGCCAAGCAGGCGATGGAAAATGCCGGTGTGACTGCCGAAGACATTGATATCGTGATCTTGTCATGTTCGAATTTGCAACGTGCTTATCCTGCTGTGGCGATCGAGATTCAGACCGCTCTAGGCATCAAAGGTTATGCCTATGACATGAACGTGGCGTGTTCTGCAGCAACATTTGGTCTGAAACAGGCTTATGATGCGATCAAAGCAGGCGCGCGCCGTGTGTTATTAGTGAATGTGGAAATTACCTCTGCACATACCGATTTCCGTTCACGTGACTGTCACTTTATTTTTGGTGATGTGGCAACCGCTTCAATTATTGAAAATACCGACAGCAAAACCGGTTTTGAAATTCTGGATTCTGAGTTGTTTACCCAGTTCTCGAATAACATCCGCAATAACTTTGGTTTCTTGAATACTTCTGAAAATGCTGACATTGATGACAAACGTTTCCGTCAGGATGGTCGTAAGGTATTTAAAGAAGTCTGTCCACTGGTTGCGAAAATGATTACTGCGCAACTGGAGAAGAATCAGATTGAGCCGACAGGTGTTAAACGCTTCTGGTTACACCAG
The DNA here is from genome assembly GCF_048957595.1 of Acinetobacter sp. AS5. Lineage (NCBI taxonomy): Bacteria > Pseudomonadati > Pseudomonadota > Gammaproteobacteria > Moraxellales > Moraxellaceae > Acinetobacter > Acinetobacter sp. AS5. The sequence continues at coordinate 8,322 of NZ_JARDAL010000072.1, forward strand.
GCCAATGCCAGCATGAATGAGCTGATCCTGAAACTGGTGGTTGGTAAAGAAAATGCCAAACCTGGTCTGGTACCGATCATTCTGAATGAGTTTGCCAACACTTCTTCTGCAGGCGTGATCATTGCTTTGCACCGCACTGCACACGAAGTAGAAGATGGTGAATACGGCGTGTTGTGTTCATTTGGTGCGGGTTATTCGGTGGGTTCGATTCTGGTCCAAAAGCGCGTGGCATAATCCGGAGTCAATAGGGAGCAGACAACTTGCAGGTCAAACATGATGGGCAATGGATTAGACGCTTAAGTGCCTTATCCAAATTATATTTTACCCCTACCTTTTTAGGGGCTGAATATATTGATGCCAGTCGGCCTGCAATGTATGTCGGTAATCATTCCATGTACGGGATCTTTGATTCGCCGATGCTGATTGATTACCTTTATAACGAACATAAAGTGGCTGTGGTCAGTATTGCGGATCATAGCCATTTTTATGTGCCCTTATGGCGTGACGCCGTGAAGAAGTTTGGGGCAGTCGATGGCATCCAGCATTATGTACGTGCTGTGATGCAGCAGGGTTATTCTATTCTGGTCTTTCCGGGAGGGGGCGCGAAGTACTCAAACGTCAGGGTGAACAGTATCAATTGATCTGGAAGCAGCGTTACGGATTTTTAAAGCTGGCTCAGGAATTCAACTATGATATTGTCCCTTTTGCCGCGCTCGGTGGGGATGAAGTCTATGAGATTGGCTTTGATGCCAATAAGATCATCCAGCATAAATATTTTCAAAAACTCCTCAAAGTACCACAACTCAATAAATTATTACGTCAGGGCGATGTGATTCCATCTTTGCCTAAACGATTATTCCCAAAACGCCTGCCATTTTATTTTCAGTTTATGCCGCGACAATCGATTGCTCAGGTGCAGACGCAAGAGGAGCTGGTTGAGTTTCGGCATATAGTCAAATCATTATAAAACCAATACAATGGTGCAATGAGTTATTCAGAACATTTTAGACGTAAAATTTTAGCTA
>NZ_JARDAL010000073.1:0-8888 GCF_048957595.1 Acinetobacter sp. AS5
TCTCTTGAATTAAATAATTTTGCTGATTAATTTAAGATCAAATAAATTGTACGTTTTTTGATTTATGACGGAAGTCTCTTAATTTATGAGTTTATCAACCCAAAATATTCAAAAAATAGGGTCTTAGTTTATCTATTTAACCCTATTCTTACTCTCATCTTAATATGCCATTTTTCGACTATTAAAGTCGTGAGCTGTCAACAAAAATTCACTCTCTGCAACACCCACTATGCCACCTTTATATCTAAACTTTTCAGCGATTCGAAGTTTACGCTCTAAATCACCAATTGATTATTTAATCATTTTGAAATTGAGCAGCCAACAATCCCCTTTCGATTTCACGAAAGCTTATGAAATTTTCTTAACGAATAACTTTTTAGTGTAAAATGAACCAACATCAATATAAAAACAATGAATAGCCACCGATTTTGTAGACACCTTTTAGTTAGATAAAATGGCTAATTAACGAGGTGCTTATGAGCAGTAAACGATACCCTGAAGAATTCAAAATTGAAGCAGTAAAACAAGTCACTGAGAAAGGTCATAGTGTGGCTGAAGTTGCTACACGTTTAGGAACCACTACACATAGTCTGTATGCTTGGATCAAACGTTATGATCCACAGCAGCCCAAGACAACAGAATCTAGTGATCCAACTACAGAATTAGCGAAATTAAAAAAAGAGCTGCAAAGGGTCACTGAAGAAAGGGACATATTATCGGATCAATCTTAAAAAGTTCAGGTTCATCTGTCCACTGTTTGCAGCCGAAAGTTGAGACTATTCAGCTGCCTGATAATTAAGCCAATGATGATAATGTTGAGGATATATGCTGTGGTGTAACAATTAATTGTTGAATGAGATGATCAGCAATAAACTCAGCATCTTTAGCAACATCCATAAAACGTCCTGAACCCCATGTGTTTAACCAAGGTAAACCAATAAAGCTTACTTCAGAGTCAACGGTAATACCGCGATCATGTTTTGGATATCCATTTGTCTGGAATATATCTAAATCAATCCAAGAATAGTCTGGTCTAAATCCGATACACCAAATGATTGAGGTGATGTTCTCTTCAACTAAATCGATATGGGTAATTTCCTGCTCTGGCTGCCAAAGTGGCTGATATACAGATGCTGGTTCTTCAGTCACAATATTATTTTTCTCTAGATAGTCATCAATAGAGGCATTAATACGATTGTAAGTTGCATCTGCCATATCTAAGTTCTGGATTAAATCTGGACGGAATACAAACTGACCTTCCTTATAATCCTCAAATCGTCCAAGCAGTCGCATACCTTCTAATGCAAATTTACGTAGATCAATATCACGACCACCATCTCGCCCAGTCACGTAATGATTAGTGCTGTTACGAACTTCTTCACTGTATCGATGATCTTTGACTGTAGTCTCGTAATAGCCCATTTCATAAAGCCACTTCACTACGTCTTTACCACGATAAAAACGTGCACAGCGTGGTGCATCTCCCGTAGAAAGATAGACCTTTTTACCAGCCAAATGTAGATCTTCAGCGATTTGGGCTCCCGATTGCCCTGAACCGACAACCAAAACATTACCTTCAGGTAACTGTTCCACATTAAAATATTGTTCTGAATGCAGAACTAACACTTGCTCAGGCACTTGATCACTTAGTTTTGGATAAATTGGGGTGTGATAACCACCAGCTGCTACAACTAATTGTTTAGCAGTAGTTGTACCTAAACTAGTTTCAATTTCAAAGTGTTGCGGTGCAATTTTTGCAACATGCTTAACCTGAACATTTAATAAAACTGGTGGACTCAGTTTTTCAATGAAGTCGTCTAGATATTCAACAATTTCATTTTTTTTCATAAATCCGTCAGGGTCATTGCAGTTATATGGATGCTCTGGAAGCAAGCATTGCCAATTGGGGGTAACTAAAGTGAAATTATCCCACCGTTTACTACGCCAGCTATGGGTTAACTCTGATTCTTTTTCTAGAATTACATGATCAATCCCTGCTTTTTGTAGATAATGACTGATACATAACCCTGCCTGGCCACCACCAACAATCACGACGTCATAATTTGGCTGTAAATCTTGAATTTGCATATTAAGCATCTTGTTCTCCTTATTCATTGTGCATTTCAGTAATTTCAATTTGGTCTTCGTCTTTTAAGGCGAATAAGTTAGCTTGGCGTTTAATCGTGGATAGGCTGTCCATGGCTGAACTACATGCAAAGCCATAACGTACTCGTACTCGTTCTGATGCAGCAGATAAGCCATCTTCAGCCAGCTTTAAAAACTGTATTGCTGGATATGAATGTCCTTTAGATAGATATTCATAAATCACCGTGGATGGAGAGTAATATTGAATCAGCTCGCCATTCGGCCATTTCACGGTAAAATTAACGCTAGGCATATGCTGCCTCCTTCTCTATCGGCTCAATCGGATCCGACTGAGCCTTTAACTTTTTTAAAATTCCGACATAGTTAAAACCAGTAAATTCTTGCTGATTAAAATCCCAAAATTGAGCACTTTGCTTCTGATCATGCACATGAACTTTTCCACTGGCATTACTTTCACCAATCACTGCACAGCAAATACCCTGACTTTCAAATAACTCAATGATCTCTTCGCATTCGCCTTCATCAGCTGTCAGCAAAAATCCATAACTTGGAAATATTTGTAGCCACGTCTGCCAGTCCACATTTTGTGGTTTTGGAATTTTTTGAAGGTCTATGTCTGCGCCACTTTGCGTTGCCTCAAGTAGCATGAGCAAACTGCCTAAAACACCTGCATTACTAATATCTCGTGCGGCATATACTACTCCTTGCTGGGCAAGTTTCGGCATTACTGAGAGCTGTGCTTGCAAAATACGCCCGGATACACGTTCAAAGCATTTCCAATACACAGTGTTGGGATGAAATTGACCTTGTAGATTTAAAGCAATCAAAATCTTTTGTTGTGGTTTAACATGCAAAACAGACAATAATTTTTGTGCTGTACCTTGAATGGCAACAGATAAAGCTGGCTGATAATTTTCAGCAATATTGCTATGTCCACCAATCATTGCCACATCATAGGCAGTACAAGCATCTTGCATGCCTTGCATTAACAATTGAGCATGCTCAACATTTGTATGCCAAAAGCTATTCACAACTGACAATGCACGACCACCCATTGCTGCAATATCACTGATATTTGCCATGACTGCAGACCAACCAGCAAAATAAGGATGATTAGCAACAAAACTAGGCAACATCCCTTCACACGCATGTAAAATATATTGTCCCTGGACGGCAACAGCAGCAGTATCATCTCCAGGGTAAGCGTACAAAGCTTGCAGAGAGTTGACTTTATCCAGATTCGGGATCATTACACTTTTGGCAATCACCTGTTTTGATTGCATAGCTGGAGTTTTTCTTAAATATTCAAGAAGTTGATTGAGTGATATCATCATTCCACCTCTTTTTGCATATAAGCCTGCATGACCACATGCTGTAGCGGATAATGCTCAATTTGAGCTTGCATCATCATGTGCGGAATTTCAGCAACCATTAATTCACGGACACTGTTCCAACATAATTTCTGAAAATAACGCTCATTTTGTTGCTGTACAGTCGCTAAGAATGTTTTACATCCTAGATTTTTTGCAGTCGTCACTGCTGCATTAATCAGTGCTTTCCCAATAGCATGATGATGGCGGTATAATGGCTCTACACATAAACGCCCACCCCACCATGTATTTGTTCCGTCTGGGAAAATACGCACAGCGCCTATTACACGATCATGCTCACCAAACATTTGCCCAATCGCAACAATACCTAGAGCTTTAAAGTCATATTCATCACGGTCTTCTTTTAGAATCTTTTGTTCATCGCGAAAAGTTGTCTCTCGCAGGCGATAATATTGACGACGTTCCCAGTCTTCAGTAACCACTTTGATAACAATGTCATCTGTGACAAACTGTTTAAGTTCTTCATTTAATTCTATTAACCATGGATAACCAGAAAGTTGCATACTATTTCTCCTACTCATAAGCTTTCAGTGAAGAACATGCTCCACATTTGGCACAACCCGCTTGAGTGTCTTCAGAGTTAAGTCCATGTAGACGGAGTTGCTCACCAATTTTTGGATAGAGTGCCTGCATAAAGGCTTGCTCGGGTTTTGAATGATGTTCAAGCGCTGTTCCCTGAATGGGTACAAATGGCACTACAAACGGATAAACGCCCATCTCGGTCAATTTAGCGGTCATTTCAATGATTTCATTTTCCGTATCACCTAGCCCAGCTAAGATATAGGTACTTACTTGTCCCCGACCAAATACCTCAACTGCCGCCTTAAATGCTGCAAAATAAGTATCGAGAGAAACCTCTGCTTTACCCGGCATAATTTTATGACGTACACGATCACTTACCGCTTCAAGATGCATACCAATTGACACCACACCTGCATCTTTTAACTTCTGAAACCATGTAAAATCATCGGGTGGTTCACATTGCACCTGTATAGGCAAATTCACTTCGGCCAAAATAGCTTTCACACTGTCATATAAAATCTCTGCTCCACGATCTGGAGTGTTGGGTGTGCCAGTGGTAATGACCATTTGCTGTACACCGTCGAGTTCCACAGCTGCTTTTGCAACTTCTGCGAGCTGCTCTGGACGTTTCCGAATTAAAGTACGACCACTTTTTAACGATTGGTCGATCGAACAAAATTGACAAGCCGTAGCTTTATCATTCATACGAATGCAATGTTGTAATACTGTTGTTGCCAAGACGTCGTGGCTATGCAAAGTTGCAATTTGCTCATATGGAATATCTTCGTCAGTGGTCAAGTCATAAAACTTTGGACGAGATGGGGCTGTTAAAGTTGCTACAGGAATCCTGTTTTTAAATACGATCACTTGGTCAGAATCTGGATCAGCTTTAGCACTGTATGGAGACTCTTGTGCAGCTAGATTCAACACTGGAATCATCACCGTCTGCCCATCTAGGCTGAGTGCTTTATGATCACTTGGCCCTGCACCGCCCTTACGAGATAGACCAAATTCACCGTCCCATTTCAGACCGTTACATTGCAAATCAGTCAAAAGTTGTATTGCAGACATACTCGCCCCCTCTCTTTAGAATTGGTTTAATAAGCTTTAAACCTGCTCTTCTGTAAATCTGGAAATTTTTTCGAGATTTGTTAAATCCGAGGATTCAACTTTAAGCTCATGCAATACCTGTGTCGGACGACGATCAATCAATAAACTTAACAATTCTGGGCGGCTATAATGACCAACTGAATCCATCATGCGTTTACGTTTATCAATTAATGAAAAATCAAGATCCGCGATACTGTATCCTTCACCCTGAGTAATAGGTTCGGCCAAAAATTTCCCTTCAGGCGAGACAATAGCGGTGAAGCATCCACCCGAAATTGGGCCAATTTCACAACCGGTATCTTTCATAATTTGTTGTTGTTGCTCTGGATGTAGCCATGCAGTCGCATTAACTACGAAACAACCTGACTCCAAAGCATGGTGCTGAATAGTGGCGCTTATCTGATCTGCGAAAATTTGACCAACCAATGATCCTGGAAACATTGCTGCGTGAATTTGTTCACCATCGGCCATTAAGGCAAAACGTGCCAAAGGGTTGTAATGCTCCCAACAAGCCAGTGAACCCACACGTCCCACAGCAGAATCAATTGCACGTAAACCACTGCCATCGCCTTGTCCCCATACCATACGCTCATGATAAGTTGGGGTGATTTTTCGACGATGCTGAATGATTGAACCATCAGCATCAAATAACAGCTGTGCGTTGTAGATTGTTCCACCCGCGCGCTCATTAATCCCAATAGAAACTACCATTTTTGCTTCAGCACAGGCTTGACCAATCGCAAAGGTTGCTTCAGAAGGGACAACTACAGATTCATTGAGCAGTTTTAAATGTTCCTTACCCATTGCAAACGGTGGTTGTACAAAAGAAAAGTAAGGGTAATAAGGCACTACCGTTTCAGGAAAAACAGCAAACTGTACGCCTTGTTTACCTAACTCGAAAATCGTATTACAGATTTTTTGTACGGTTTCCTTTTGGTTATAAAGCACTGGACTACACTGTACTGCTGCTGCTTTTACAATCTGATTCATGTCTTATTCCCCTTTCTTAAATCTTTAAACAGTCCAAGTATCAATGATCAGTGCATTGTCACGACGCATCAGTAATTTTAAGTCCATTACATCCAAAGGATTGATTGGACGAATCCCTGGCATTAATGCTTTTTCGGTTTGACCATATAGCGCTTGTAATGCGAATCGGCAGGCATAAACTTCACCACCTTCTTCCATAAAGGCTCTAAGTTGATTATTCACTGCCAAATGTCCCGGAAATGCTTCTGCACCCAATGTTGGAAATCCACGTTGTACCCCCAACTGCACACCTGGACCGTACAGCAAAATTTTGGTTTCAAAGCCTTTACGTAATAATCGTTTTGCTTGTAATACATTGACCAAGCCAATAGAGCCTTCAAATGCAACGGTATGGAAAGTCACCAATGCCTTTTCACCCGGCTGAGCTTTCACATCCTCAAATACCTTTTCTTCATAATCGACAAGAAAATCACCATCTTTGTATTGTTCAATATCAACTTTTGGCATAGCCGTTCCTCATATCTACGGTTTCAATTCAACCAACTGTTTTGGTCTATCCGTGTTATTGCGAGAGCCATGCCAACATGATTAAAATGCTGTTTTAAAAGTTTTATATTATTGAAAAATATATTTTTATTATTTATTTATGGGAGTTTTATAAAAATAAAAATGTGTTGAATAGCTACGGTTTTTCGTAGTATTATGAAAATTCATAGTTAAGATTACGATTTTTCATAGCATGAATAATATCGATTTTATTTCTGATTGGGCGTCTTCTGAAGATTCAATTCGCCCGCTTGCTTTTGAGCATACATCTCAAGCATTAATCGTGATCGACCCACATCAAAATCGCTTTATCGATTTGAATATTAGCGCGTCTCAATTATTACGCTATGAACGACATGAATTGATTGCCAAAACAGTTACTTCTGTTTTTGGACACATCAATCAATTGCCACATCTTATGGCGTTTACAGACGAAGCACTCTGTAAGGGTTATGCTTGGAACAATGAGCTATATGCTTTTGATAAAGAACATGAAAAAATACAACTCGATGTCACCGCCATTCGTCTGCCTTATAAAAATAAAAATCTCCTCATTTGGTCATTGGTCGATGTCAAAGATCTTGAATTACGCCAATTTAACAAAAATGCTGACAAGGTCATTCGTGCAGGGCTAAAAGAATGGCAAGCCTTACAAGAGATGTTTATTGACTCAGATACAGGCAAACATTTATTACTGAGTTCCGTTGGTGATGGTATTTACAGCATTAATAAACAAGGACTATGCACCTTTATTAATCCCGTTGGCGCAAAAATGCTTGGTTTACAACCCGAAGATGTTCTTGGTAAAAATATCCATAAGGTTCATCACCATACTCATGAAAATGGAACGCACTACCCTGTTGAAGATTGTCCAATTTATGCTGCAGTGCATGACGGTATTGTTCATGAAGGCATCCAAGAAGTTTTCTGGCGACGTGATGGTAGCTATTTTCCAGTCGAATTTACCAGTACGCCCATCATCCGTGACAGTGAAATCATTGGTGCTGTGGTGGTCTTCCGAGATATTACTGAACGTTTAAATACTGAAAAACAACTCACACATGCGCTAGAAGAATTACAAGATTTAAAAAGCCGCTTAGAGCAACAAAATGAATATCTACAAGAAGAAATTTTACAAGAAAATCAATATCATGAAATTGTAGGTAATAGCCCAGCCATTCTACAAATTATTGAAAAAATAAAAGTGGTAGCATCTACTGATGCGAATGTCATGATCTATGGAGAATCAGGAACTGGAAAAGAGTTAATCGCACGTGCCATCCACCAGTCCAGTCACCGTAAACAGCATCCACTGATTCGTGTGAACTGTGCGGCGATCCCCTCTGAATTATTTGAAAGTGAATTCTTCGGACATGTTAAAGGTGCTTTTACAGGCGCAGTTCGTGATCGAGCTGGACGCTTTGAACTTGCTGATCAAGGGACTTTATTTTTAGATGAGATTGGCGAGATTCCACTCGAATTACAAAGCAAATTGCTCCGAGTATTGCAAGAAGGGACTTTCGAAAGAATTGGGGAAGAAAAAACACGACACGTTGATGTCAGGATTATTGCTGCCACTAATCGAAAATTAAAAGAAGAAGTGAAGCTGAAAAACTTCCGTGAAGACTTATATTTCCGTCTGAATGTATTCCCAATCCATTCTCCTGCATTACGTGAACGTAAACAGGACATTCCTTTACTGGTCTCGCACTTTACCAAGCTGATCAGCGAAAATCGTAAAGTGCCTTATTTACCTTTTTCACAAAAGCATATACTCGAACTGCAACACTACGACTGGCCAGGTAATATTCGTGAATTACAAAATGTGTTGGAACGTGCATTAATCACTGCCAAACACGGTGCTGTTTCTTTCCAATATTTACTGGAACAAGAACCATCTCAGACCGTACAGCACAATCACGCCGCAGCAATCGAACAAATCCTGACGATACAACAACTCAAACAGTTAGAAACGACAAATCTTCAACTGGCAATCAAACAATGCGAAGGGAAAATTTTTGGTGATGAGGGTGCAGCTAAACTGTTAGGCATTAATCCTACGACACTAATTTCAAAATTAAAAAAAATGGGAATTGAATATTAAAAACCTCTCTTAAAAGCATGATCGAACTTGATCATGCTTTTCAACGGCTTTGTTGCACAAACCTATCTGTAAAGGGTTTTTCAGCGATATAATTTTCAAATGAAGAAGCCTACACACAA
>NZ_JARDAL010000074.1:0-8727 GCF_048957595.1 Acinetobacter sp. AS5
CTGTGCTTGACTCTTGTGGTTAAAAACAGGACATTTTAAATGGTTTATCGCATAGACATTTTAATTGGTGAATAACACAAAATGTAAGCCCCAAGTAGAAATGTTCTCGATAAATAATGAGCTAATTAACAGTACATATTCGGCTCACAATATGAGTCGAATTTGTGCTATATTTAACTCATCTTAGATTTTAGATGAGAGAGATTGAAAATGCAGAAATGGATTTGGCAAGCAGAAAACTGGACAAATTTCACATGGCAAGATTCAACTATCTTACCTAAAACCAGACAGATACATCAAAAAATAGGAATTCTTCTTGGACAAAGTCAGCATGATTTAGCGAAAGAACAATTCACTCTAGATACTCTACTTGCCAATCTCGTTGCTTCATCAGCAATTGAAAATGAAACCCTCAATGTTTTTTCATTGCGATCATCTTTAGCCCAACGCTTGGGTGTCACTCTTGAACAGCCTTATCCAAGCTCAGATCGATCAGAAGGTTTAGCCAATATCATGCTGGATGCGCTGAACGATGTTAAGCAACCACTGACTGTTGAGCGCCTCATGCAATGGCATCGTTGGCTTTTCAATGACCCCGACTGGACAATGCAACGTTTACGCATTGGTCAACTGAGGGGATCAGAGCCTATGCAGGTCGTTTCAGGTCGATTGGATTACCCTAAAGTACATTTTGAAGCACCGCCAAGAGAAGGCTTAGAAGAACGCTTACATACCTTCATAGCGTGGTTTAATCAGAGTCTGAATGATTCATTGCTTGATCCTCTGTTACGTGCAGGCATTACCCATTTATGGTTTGTTACCCTACATCCTTTTGATGATGGTAATGGCCGTATTACACGTACACTTACAGACCTTGCTCTAGCTCAAATGGATGAGCAAAGTATCCGTTTGTATGCAATGTCTACTGCGATATTAAATAAACGTAAAAGTTACTATGAGATATTAGAACAAACTCAAAAAAATGATTCTGATATCACAGATTGGCTGATTTGGTTTCTAGACACATTGAATGAAAGCCTTGAAAAAACCTTAGCGCAGATCAGTCGAACATTGTTTAAAAGTCAATTTTGGCATAAATATTCAAATTTAGCCCTGGGTGAAGAACAACGTAAAGTTCTAAATCGTTTATTAGACGGTGGCGAAAATGGCTTTGAACATGGTATTAGTGCTTCGCAATATCAAAAGGTTGCTAAAGTCAGTAAGGCAACGGCTACTCGCCACTTATCAGACTTACTTGAGAAAGAATGTATCGTTAAATTAGAAGGTGGTGGACGTAATACACGCTATCAGATCAATACCCAGTTATAGATATTCTAAGCAATAAAAAACCCCGGCATCCTGCCGGGGTTTTTCGTATTGGTTCGCTCGGTATAACTCCTGTCGTACCTTACAGTCCTTGTGCTTATCTCTTGTTATTCTTGTATGGAACTTCCTGTTCCCGATGAGTTCATCATAGGAAAATTATAGTATTCCGGATAGCCGCAAAGGGCCGAGTTTCATGTGCGCCAGGGCGTACAAAATAGCCTAAATTTTATCCACAGCAATTGGGGATAGTTTCGCAACCTGGAACCGCATGAAATAGGCACTGATTGCGAAATTGATCACTTATTAATCAATTTTCTTGGCAAAATGTTACAGATTCGCCTAAAAACTCACCAACTTATTACAAAAGGCGTTTTTTTACCTTTTCTTGGTTATGACTAAAATTTTAAGTGATTGATTTAAATATTAATATACAAGTGTACTTCGTATAACCACCATTATGTTAAATGGAGAATAAAATACGATCATATATTTATAATCCAATTCTTTTTTTGATAGAAAGAACCATTCTTTCTTTATTTAAATATCTGATACAGTGGCACTTATATAAAATATTATAACTTAGGTGATCCATGCCTAGCCTAACTCTCAAAGCGACATCAAAAAGATGCTTCGAGCCTAAAGTTCTAATGATTCTAATTGAGTGTCTGCCTGATGAACAAAGGCCTCCTATCAAAGTGAACCGTACCGGGTTTGTCGGAGACCAACTTTCCTGAGATGAGAAGCATTGCTTCTCAAGCGACATTAAATTGGGTAGATTGGTTCAATAAAAAGTATGTACACAGTGCACTGGGATATGTATCGCCTTTTGAGTTTGAGGCAATGTACTATGATAAGATTAACCCGTTAGGTCAGGTGGCCTAATTTAAATAAAAAAATCTCTGATAAATCCGGTACTGTTCAAAATGCGATTTATGGCTTTTTTATGTAAAAAAAAGTAATATTTGTCTTATTGTTAAATTATAACAATTAGTATAAATACACTTATGATTTACAGATGAAAAAGGTAGTTAAATGAAATATTTTTTAAGTTTAACCTTGTTAGTTTTAGCAATGACTGGGTGTACTTCGAGTCTAAAGACTGAAACTTTACAAGATAAGGCTACAAGCAATACTTCAGCTGATACGCAGGTCCTTAAATTTTCTGGTCCGAATGGTTTATTAATTTTTCTGAAATCATCGGATAACTTTGAAACTGCTTTAATGACTGATAACTCAGGCGTGGTATATCGTTTAAAGCAAACAGTTGCTGGTAGTGGTATTCGTTTAGCTAATAATAATGGAGTTTCAATTCACTTTAAACGTGGTGAAGGGGTTGTTGAATTTGTAAAAGACCAGCCAATCAGCATTACTGAAGTAAAATAATGAGGTTTAAACTTTAAGAGAACCCCACACCATAATCTGCATACCGAAAGTTAGACACTATTCCTTGAAATGTGGTCAAACATGATCAATGACTAATTCGCACTCTGTTAATGGGTGAATTCAAACATGAGGTGCGACAGTTTCAAAAGCCTTATGATAATCTGTGTGATTCATAGACATCACTTCAATATAATGGGTGTCTATGAACAGAGAAATTCAACAAAGACTCGTATGGGTTAAATTATTTGAAGAGACCAATAATACTGGCCTGGTTTGTCGGAGATGTGGCATTTCTAGACCAACTTTACGCAAGTGGTGGAAACGATATTCTGAACAAGGTATTGATGGATTAAGTAGTCATAGTAAATGTCCCTTAAAATCGCCAAATACTAAAATCAATGCTGAGCTAGAAGCTTTAATATTGAAAATGCGCTGCACGGAGTCTCGTTGTCCTTGGCGACTATCCATAAAGTACTATCCACCCATTAAGTCAAACCGATTAAAAAATTCCGTCGTAAAGTAGATTACATTTGTTATGAATGTCCATTACCAGGCGATAGAATTCAAATGGATACCTGTAAACTGGGTCCCTGGACTATATCAGTACACATCTATCGATGACTGCACACGATATCGCGTTTTAAGGATATATAAACGCCGAACAGCTGCGATACACTCGACCTTTTAACTGTGTAATTGAAGAAATGCCTTTTCCCATACAGCGAATACAGACCGATCGTGGACGAGAATTCTTTGCTGAAAAAGTACAGAAAAAATGATGCAGTATGGAATCAAATTCAGGCCAAATAAACCGGGTTCACCTCATCTGAATGGCAAGGTAGAGCGCTCACAAAAGACTGATAAATCTGAGTTCTACGCTACTGTAGATATCGATTCAGAGGAAATTCAGAGTAAACTGGCAGAATGGCAGCATTACTATAACTGGATGAGACCACATTCAGCTTTGAAAGATAAAATACCGATGGAAAGGTACTTTGAATTATGTGAAGAAACTCCTTTCTTAGATGAAGTCCAGAAGCAATACGACCCCTCAAATGAACGGATTCAACATGCCAATTACAAGATGTATTTAGAGATTGCTAAATTGAAACGATCTCTATGAATTACGTATCTATATCATTTTTACTAATATAAAAACATATGAATAAAAATCACGCCCCGTTTAACTGGCAATAGTTTTTGAACCCTGGTATAAAAGCTTAAAAAAATCTAGAAAGTCTTTATTTAATGTCAATACTCATCCAGTATTGAGGTTTTTTATCTTTTTTTGCCTGTGATCTAGGTTGTAATACTCTAATTTCATACTCACCTGAAGCAGGTAAAATATAAATACCATTATCATCAAGCTCTGGAGAATATTCTCCAAGATTGATGGAGTCTTTTAATTGATTACCCCATAAGTAAGCTTCAACATTTCCTCCAGTCAACTTCACTTTTAACTTTTGCCCTTTTTTAGCATAAAATTTGTAGGAATCATACTTGTATCCATCTATCCTTCCGTAATAATTTGCAGAGTAAGCTTTTTTAGCAAACTTAACTACAATAGTCTTTCGTATATCATTGTTATCATTTGCAAGTACGACAGGGCTAACTATAGTTAAAGTTAGGGCTATCAAAGCGCCAGCTAGTAATTTCGTATTCGCTATTTCCATAAGGTTACCCTAATTCTTGTATCGCTCCTGACATAATAATATAACTAATAAGTAACCATGAATCATAGAGCAGAAATGTGAATAGTCATAACATGGGGTTACACTTCAAATGCCAATTTAAGACTTGCAAAATTAATGGTTAATTAATTGGTTACTAAGGACTAGCCAATCTAAATATAAATTTTATTTAACAATTACTTATAGAAATATGTGATGCGTATGATACGCATCATATGAATATCGCTTAAATTTGCTATAATTGAATTGAGCAGTGCCATTTGTGGTTAGGTTAAAAATTCATGAGTCTTACTGAAATTAAGGTACGTCAAGCTAAACCAAAGGAAAAAATCTATTTTCTGGCAGATGATGACGGCTTAAGTTTGAAGGTAGAACCAAACGGACGTAAATCTTGGAGTTACCGCTATTCACTTGCAGGGACAAATAAACGTCCTCGCATGAAGTTGGGTGAATATCCTGTAATGTCCTTGAAAGAGGCCAGATCAGTCCGGGATGAATATAAATTTAATAATTATGAAAATAAACCACTGCATAAAAAATACATCAAAACTTTTCAGGATATTTGTGAAGAGTGGTTAGAATTTAAAATTAAAAATTCCTTTGAAGATGAACCACGATGCGGTGTAATTCAGCTCGCAAAAAAATGTTTAGATCAGGATGTTTATCCAAATATTGCACTAATGCCATTTATTGAAATTAAAAGATATGATCTAGTTAAGATTATTAAAAATATAGAATCTAGAAATGTAAAAGAACCTGTAAAGAAAGCCTATAGTTATTTAAATCAGATTTATGATTATGCGGTAGCGATGGGGTATTGTGAATATAATATTGCACATGGACTTCATAAAATATTAGTCAACAATAAGATTAAGAAAAACTATCCTCATTTGAATTCAGATGAACTATCTAATTTCTTAGCTAAATTAAATCAGATTAATACAGATCCTATTATTAAAAAAGCCCTGTTATTTAAATTATATACAGGCGTCCGTGGTGGAGAATTATTGCTTTGTGAACCACATCACTTCGATCTAGATAAAAAAATATGGAAAATACCAGCCTTACATATTAAACAATATAGAAGAAAGGTTATTTTAGGTCATGATATCCCTGATTTTTTTGTTCCACTATCTGATCAAGCACTTGAAGTTGTGAAATCAGCACTCGTTTGGTCTCATGGCGAGAAATATGTGTTTTCTAGCCCCCGAAATAATAATAAACCTATTCATTTTAATACCCTGAACTTGATTATCAGAAAAATGGGATATACTAAAAATGAATTAACTTCTCATGGGTTACGATCGACATTTAGTACCATATTAAATGAATCCGGTTTATTTCAATCAAATTGGATTGAAGCACAGCTATCTCATACTGATAAAAATAAAACCCGTGCAAGTTATAATCATGCAGAATATTTTAATCAGCGTATGGAAATGATGCAATGGTGGGGCGATTTTATTGATAGTTGTACTGTAAATTAATGGTTATGAAATCCAAGTTTTAATTAGAATAGGCTTTGTTGCACAAACCTATTCACCGCCATAAATCATTATCTAAAATTGCATCTCGTGGTAAAAGCTCAATGGGCCGGTTCTATGGCTATAAATTACATGTTGTGATGAATCACCTTAGAGAAATAGTCTGTTCACAATAATGATTTCTCTTAACTCGTAAAGTTTATGACGGTGTTGAACGTGTTCAATTGAATCTTAAGCAAGGTAAATGGATAGAAGAGAACTTCATTAAGTCGTATCAAAATATTCTTGAAAAATAGGCATTTCATTTCACATTAGAGCGAGAATCTAATGAGAAAGTTGCCTGATTGAATGTAGTGAATAGATTCATTGCATAATTGTTGACTAAAATTTTCTATATCAGCCTGTTTAAGATTAATCGGGCTGATTCTGTTAGGTCGAATATAATAGCGACCTGCTTTAATCATTTTTATTTGAACTTTATTTTATGTCACAGCTTGCTTCTCATTTTAAGCACAATCAGTTTTGTATTTTGTTGGAATATTTAAGTTCTGCTAAGGGCATTGCCGTACCAATGTCTTTAGCCGAATTTCCATGTGCGATCACTTTGGCAGATCGAGTGCATGCCGATAGTGATTTGCCACCACTTGAATGTGCGAAGACATTTCCTTCATCAGTGGAAAAAATCATCCATTATTCAGGGAAAGGTCGGGATATTACTGATTTTGAGACCTTCTTAAAATTAACTCAAGCTTCGGGACAAAAAAATTTACTGCTTCTCACAGGTGATAAGTTAAAAGGGCATACAAATGGTCAAGATGGAACGAATCGCACCCGATATTTAGAGTCTGTAAATGCGGTCATGGCCGCAAAGTGTTATGGTGGATTTCATATTGGTGTAGCTTTTAATCCCTTTAAATATGCTGAAGCTGAACGTGATGCACAATATTTAAAACTTCACAAAAAGATTAAAGCAGGAGCAGACTTTATCGTTACCCAGTTGGGTTACGATATGGAGGCTTTAAAACAAGCCAAGGCTTTTTTAAATCGTCATCGATACCCACAAAATATACTTGCTTGTGTTATGCCACTTAGTTTGGCACGTGCCAATTTTATGGTGAAACATAAGGTCGCAGGAATTGTGATTACACCACACATGTTACGAGTGTTGGCTCAGGAAAAACAGGATGGACGAACTGAGAATGCTTATAAACGTTGTGCTATACAAATATTGATGTGTAAGTATTTGGGTTTTGCAGGTGTGCATCTTTCAGCATGCCATAAGCCTGAAGAGCAAAAGCTTTTAGAAAAATATATTGAACAATATCGACATTATGGTTTACAGGAACTCGAAGCACTCTGGAATGCACTGTGGCAAGTGGAGACTAAAAAGGAACTCGTGCCAGAATTAGCTTATTATTCCCGCCAACCATCCTCTAGCCAGCTTATTAAATATCAGCAAGTGCATTTCATGCACAAGGCTCTATTTGAGTCCAAAATTGCCAAAGGTGTGGGGCATTTTATTTTTAAAGCCTCACTCTGGGAAAATACTCCTGCAGCAAAAGCATTGTTAAAAACTGAATTTATCTCTAAGCAAGGGATCGTGGGTTGTGAAAGTTGTGGTCAATGTAGGTTAGGAGATACTTTATATATTTGCCCTGAAACTTGTCCCAAAGGATTGGCGAATGGTCCTTGTGGTGGTACGACATTGGATCGCTGTGAGTTTGGAGATCGTGAATGCATTCATTCTGTGAAAGCCCGACTTGCCAAAGCCGTGGGACAGACTGACGTTCTAAAAGAAAAACTGATTCCAACTGTACCCATTGAAGTCCGTGGAACCAGTTCCTGGAAAAATTGGTATCTGGCGACTGAAGCTTAGCTTTCATCATCCATGGCATTCGAATAAAATTTCACGCCCAATTTGATGCGATCACGACCTTGGCTCATACGCCAACGGTTGGTATCACGTAAGGAGTATACACAGCCACAATATTCTTGTTGGTAGAATTCTTCCTTCTTGCTGATTTCAAGCATACGAACAGCACCACCATTTTTACGCCAGTTGTAGTCCCAATAGGTGATACCTTCATAATGTGAAGCAGAACGATGCCCACAATCATTGATCTGCTTCATATCTTTCCAACGAGAGATACCCAATGAGCTACTAATTAGGCTGAAGCCATTTTCAGCTGCATAAAGGGCAGTGCGTTCAAAGCGCATATCAAAACACATGGTACAGCGAATACCTTTCTCTGGCTCATTTTCCATGCCTTTGGCACGTGCAAACCAATTGTCTGTATCGTAATCACAGTCAATAAAAGGAATATTATGTTTTTCTGCAAAGCGAATATTTTCTTCCTTACGGATTTCATATTCCTTGACAGGGTGAATATTGGGATTATAAAAAAAGATCGAAAAGTCGATGCCTGATTCAATTAGGGTTTCCATCACTTCACCCGAGCATGGTGCACAGCAGGAGTGAAGCAGAAGCTTGTCGTGACCTGCTGGGAGAGTCAATTTCTGACGTTCAAGTTTGTTTGACATAGTTATATGGGTTTAAATCTAAACCCTATATTTTAACGATTTAATTAGATAGTAAGGATTTGATATACTGATATTTTCTAAGGTTAAGATGAAAGAAATTCACTAATTGAAATTTAATAAGAACTAAAGTATATAAGAGAATAACTACAATAATGCTTTGGAATCAGAACATTGCAAGTTAATCAAGAGTCATTGAATGAAGCTTTAAAATTAAGTGAAGAAATTATTAGGGTCTGTTGACATTTTCTGTTCAAAAAAATAGCGAGAAAGTAAAATTTAATCGCCAAACCAAATTTACTTCT
>NZ_JARDAL010000075.1:0-8445 GCF_048957595.1 Acinetobacter sp. AS5
ACCCGATAAAATACCCATAAAACAAGAGGAAGCTCAAATGAGCTTCCTCTTGTGAAAAATTGTGGGACAGCAATGGCATCAAAGTGCTTCTTTTTAATCTAAAACTATTTATGCAAAGGTCTTAAAACGTTCTGCATCATCCATAAAGGTTTTTTCACCTGCAGGTGCTTCAATTGACCCAAATACCAGTTGAGCACGAAGTTTCCAGTGAGATGGAATCTCGAAAGTTTGTGCGACTTCCTCATCAATAATTGGATTATAGTGCTGTAATGAAGCCCCAATATTTTTTTCTGCCAAAGCGGTCCAGGTTGCAAACTGTGCAATAGCGGAAGAATGCTCAGACCAGACCGGGAAGTTATCGGCATAGAGTGCAAACTGCTCCTGCATCGACTTCACCACGTTCTGGTCTTCATAAAACAGTGCGGTACCATAACCTGCTGCAAAAGCATTGATCTTGCTATTGGTTGATTCAAATGCATCTGCTGAAACCAGGTCACGTAAAGTTTCACGTACAATATGCCAGAAGGTATCATGTGATTGACCAAATAAAATCACCACACGCGAGGTTTGCGAGTTAAAAGATGACGGACTGTGCTTCACCGCATCTTTAATAATTCTCTCAATTTCTGTCTGATCCAGATCTACATTTTTTCCAATTGAATAAATGCTACGACGTTGTTTGATTTGATCTAAAAATGCCATGAACCCACCTCTTTATATTTTGATTATTTGAAAATCGATAAAGTCATATTACGTGCTTTAAACACCCAAGACAGGTGCATTTCGATAACAATGTGTTTTATTTATAGAACAATCAGATTTAGATCTGAGTAGCGTATTTGTATCTGATTTTATCCGCAGCTTCCATGCTGTCACATATAAAGTGTTCTATAAACTTTTAATTAAATACTTTGAAACGATGCTGATCCGGTTTTTGTAATTTTTCTTCTACTGTTTGTTCAATTGACCCAAAGCAAAGTTGTGCGCGTAACAACCAGTTCTTTTCAATCTGAAAATGCTCTGCGACCCTTTCATCAATCAGTGGATTATAATGTTGCAAGGATGCTCCCAAACCAGAATCTGCCAGCGTCGTCCATACGGCAAATTGCGCCATACCGGAAGTTTGTTCCGACCATGCTGGAAAATCCTCACTATTTAATGGCATTTTCTTTTGCAATTGTTGAATCACGGCTTGATCTTCATAAAATAAGACCGTGCCATAGGCAGCAGCACATTGATTCAACTTGATTTCAATTCCTTCATAAATATGTGCCGGCATATGCTGACGCTGCACCTGTTTCACAATTTCCCAGAATTGATGATGAGAATCTCCAAATAACATCACAATGCGCGTAGTTTGAGAATCATAAGCCGAAGGACAACTCCGCACTGCTTCCTGAATGATTTCGCTAAGATAAGCCTGACTAGAATGTACCCGCTTACCAAGTTGATCGATACTACGGCGCTTTTTCAATTGATCGACAAAAGTCAGTTCTAAATCATCATTCAGTTTATTTTTTCTTGAAAATTTAAAATCCTTGGTTATATCGCTTGTTAATACCTGACCAATCTTATTTAGCAATGCCATTTTCTACCCCACAAAAAACAAGCCAAATCAGCTTAGAGAATCCCTACAATTATAAGGCCTTTATTAAGATAGGCAGATTTAGTGGTGGTTTTGCTGTTGATTTTTACAACACTCAAACCAGCCAAAAACAACAAACTCCGTACTTGGCGGAGTTTATGTGAAGCATTGCGCATTATTTATTTTTCAGTTTCAAATAATGCAGCAACAAAAGATTTGGCAGAGAATGGACGCAAGTCATCAATTTTTTCACCCACACCAATAAAGCGAATCGGCACATGAGTACGACTGGCGATATTAAACAGTACCCCACCTTTGGCAGTACCATCAAGTTTGGTAATAGTTAAGCCCGTCAAGCCTACCGCCTCATCAAACATCTCGACCTGATTAATGGCATTCTGACCAGTACCGGCATCGACCACCAACATCACTTCATGCGGTGCAGTGGCATCAATTTTCTGCATGACACGTTTTACTTTAGTCAATTCCTGCATCAAATGACCTTTGTTATGCAAACGGCCCGCTGTGTCTGCAATCAATACATCCACACCTTTGGCACGCGCACTTTCAAAAGCATCGAAAATCACTGAAGCTGAGTCAGCACCATGACCCTGAGCAACAACCGCAATATTATTACGCTCACCCCAGATCTGGAGCTGTTCCGTAGCAGCTGCACGGAAAGTATCGCCTGCTGCCAGCATGACGGTCTTGCCTTCACCTTGCAGACGTTTTGCCAACTTGCCAATGGTAGTCGTTTTACCGACACCATTCACACCTACCACCAGAATCACATAAGGCGATTTATTTGGATCAATATGCAGTGGTTTTACCCGGGGTGCCAATAAAGCCACCAGTTCTTCCTGAAGCGCTTTATACAGTGAATGCGAATAGATCAAATCACCACGTGCCGTACGTTCAGTCAGGTTAGTGATAATGGTCTTGGTTGCTTCCACGCCAATATCTGCCACCAGAAGCTGCTCTTCGACTTCTTCTAATAATTCATCATCAATTTCTTTACCACCGATCAGGATATTCACCATCCCATCGGCAAGGTTTTTACGGGTTTTGGTTAAACCCACTTTCATACGGCTAAAGAAGCCACCTTTCGCCGCAGAATCTTCATTTTCAGTTTCTGTTTCGACAGGTGCAGAAACTACAGCTGTTTCGCTTGGCGTTTCTACGATAGGCACATTGACCGCAGGTAAGCTCGGTAATGTGACATCATCATCTCCGATATCAGCATCAATCAAAAATTTGTTTTGCCCATTAGATTGCTGTTGCATGCCGAATCCTTGAAAAGCATTGCGTTAAAAACCCAGATTCTACCATAACTTGCCTGCTTTGCAGCTAGCAATGCAAATGCTGGACAAACATACCAAAAAGCTACAGCTCTCGGTTGCTTTCAAGCACACATTTATTAAAAATAACTCTAAATACAAATGCCTATTTCAGGAGATCTAGTGTTCATCACCTTTTTGACTATCTCCTCTTTCTCGCAAATGATCAAACAGACGCTTTATCCACTCAGCGCTGTCTTACTCAGTCTGACTTTTAGTACGGCTCAGGCACAAACCCGAAGCGAATTATCACGGACTACTTTTGAAACCACTTTAAGTAACGGTTTAAAAGTCATTATTCGGGAAGACCATCGTGCGCCCATGGTAATGACACAAATCTGGTACAAAGTCGGCAGCAGCGATGAATCTGGAAATATTCTGGGGGTATCACATGCGCTTGAACATATGATGTTTAAAGGTACTCACAAAGTTCCAAATGACGAATTTACCCGCCTGAGCCGGATTTATGGCGGCAGTATCAATGCAGCCACCTTCACCAATTACACCAATTATTATCAGCTTTATCCTAAGGCCTATTTTCCTATGGCCTTGGAACTCGAGTCTGACCGTATGAGCAATTTATTGCTACGGCAGCAGGACTTCGAACCAGAAATTAAAGTCGTCATGGAAGAACGGCGCCAGCGCACCGATGACAATCCGCGTGCGCAAGCCTTTGAACGGTTTAAATGGATCAGTTATCCGACCAGCCATTATCGCCAGCCGGTAATTGGACATATGAAAACTCTGAATAATATTCAGTTGAATGATGTCAAAAAATGGTATCGGGATTGGTACAGCCCGAATAATGCTATTCTGGTGATTGTTGGAAATATCGAATCTGAAGCTGCTTTGGCTCAGGTACAAAAATATTTTGCTGACATTCCCGCACGCCTAACACCAGCACGCAATGATGTACTGGAGTTTGAGCGTTTGGGTTATCGCCATATGGAAATTAATAGCAATGTTCAGGTGCCCAATCTTTATATGACCTGGAACGTAAAATCATTAACCACAGCTAAAAACCCCCAAGATGCGTATGCCTTGACCATTATTCGCAGTCTTTTGGACAGTGGCATTTCTTCACGTCTGCAAGACCGTTTGGTACGTGATCGTAAAATTCTGACCTCTGTCAGCGTTTCTTATGATCCCTATAATCGCGGCGACAGCCTGTTTGGCATTTCTGCTCTACCTGCGCCAGGCATCTCTTTGCAAGAAGCACAACAAGCAATTCAGGATGAAGTGGATTTACTTAAAACCACCGCAATGACCCAACAGGAAGTGGATCGTATCAGTACCCGCTTTATTTCCAATTTGATTTATAGCCAGGATGATATTGCCGGCCAAGCCAAAATGATTGGCAATCTGGAGGTCAATGGCTTGAGTTATCGCCTGATGGATGAATTGCCGAAACACTTTGAAAGTGTCAGTGTTCAGGATATCCAGCGCGTCGCCAACGCCTATTTTGTGCGTGAGAACCTCAGCACGCTTTATCTCTCACCTGAACAAAACACCCAGCAACGGGGATTATAATGCTTCAACTTCGTCCATTTTTGCTTATTTCAATTTTAAGTCTTAACTCGGCTACCTATGCAGAAAACTATCTGGACCCTCAATCTGACCAAAATGATAATCCGAGTCAGTTACAGTCTATCCCCTTGCTACAAAGCTTAAAAAATATTAATCAGCAACGGGATTTTCAGGCGCCTTATATTCATGATTTGAACAATCGCTATAAGGTACGTACATTGTTCGTTGAAACGCAGGATCTTCCCATGGTGGATATCCAGCTGACCTTTAATGCCGGTTCGGCCCGCGATCAGGAAATTGCCAAAGGTCTATATGGCCTATCCAATATGGCAGCCAAATTGATGCGTGAAGGAACCGACAAATATAGCGCAAATCAGGTGGCGGAAGTTTTTGACCAAACCGGAGCACAATTCAGCGTACAAGCCTATCGGGATATGTTTGTGGTTCGTCTGCGTACGCTTTCAGACCCGGAAAAACTGGAACCCGCATTGGGCATGCTGATGGAGGTTGTCAAGAATGCGTCATTTAAAACGTCTAGCATTAATCTGGCTTTAAGCAATACGCAAGTGGGACAAAAACAGCTACAGGAAAATCCAAGCCGATTGATGGATATCCGGTTTTATCGTGCCCTTTATGGTCAACATCCTTATGCAGAACCAATCAGCGGCACCCAAGGCAGCACCAAGAAAATTAACGCAGAATTATTAAAAAAATTCCGTGATCAGTTTTTGGTGGCGCAAAATATGAATATTGCTATTACCGGTAAACTCAGCCCTAAACAGGCACTGGAACTGTCTGAACGAATTGCCGGCAATTTACCTCAAGGACAAAAAGCAGAGGCATTGCCACAGCCTGAAATCCAATCTGGTTTTGAAGTAGTACATCTACCCTATAACTCGTCTCAGGCGCATGTCACTTTTGGGCATTTAGGCCCAACCCGCTTTACTGAAGATAAACTGGCTTTAGAAGTCGCCAATCGCATGTTTGGCGGTAGCGGATTTAATGCGGTATTGATGCAGGAACTGCGGGTGAAACGTGGTTTTACTTATGGCGCTTATAGTTCGTTGAGCTTTAGTCAGGCACCGGGCGTATTCAGCTTTAAGTATTCCACGCGTCAGGATCAACTGCTAGATAGCATTCAGGTCGCACATCAAGCATTTATCAACTTTGTCAGTCAACCTATTGATACTCAGCGTCTGGAAGAAACCAAAGCAGGCATGTTACGTGCTTTTCCTAATAATTACAGCAGTAATGCCACCATTAATGCCCAGCTAGGCAATATAGGTTTTTATAGTGAGCAAACTGATTATTTATCCAGTTATCCAGAACGCTTGGCTAAAATCACAGCGGCAGATGTACAAAATGCAGTGCGCAAGCATTTTCATCCTGATCGCTTAACCCTGGTCGTTGTCAATAAAGAACTGGATCAAAATGCTTTGAAAATGCGTTTGGAACAGAATTTAATGGATGCCAATTATTACTTACCAACAAATCCTATGCCTAAGGCATCTCCACAGAGACCGGCGGAAGCTGACGTGCCCGAAGCGATTCCTGCTGATAAGCCTGCATCAATTTAAGGTACTGCCCACGACGGATATGCTGCTGCTCTAACAAGGCGAGTGCCATATCTTGGGTTTGGGGAAGGTTTTGCTGTTTAGACAGTTGTTGAATCTGGGTGACTTGGGAAAGGCTAAGCGGACGATATAAAGCAAATGCGGCTAAAAGTAGAATGACCGCAATAATAAAAATAACCACACTGTTATAAATCTGTTCCAGTTTGATTCTGCTGAAAAATTGGCTTAGTTTTTCTGTATCTATAGACATACACTACCTCAGGTTAGAGGTAGTGTATGGTCGCTGTTACATAAGTTCAAGTCAGCGCACTGAATATTAACAAGAGGTGAATCCTGCTATTTTGGGCATTAATTCATTATTCTAGTAATAATTGTTGAATACAGCACCAATGCAACAACAAGTAATACCAGTGCAATTGCAAATTTACTTAAACCGGCTTCTGCTTCAGGCGGATGTAAGCGATCCTCATCTGCAATGCGGACCAGCTCACCATTATAGAGTTTATAAAACTGCTCACGCTGGTTTTCGTCCAGCGCCCGGGTAAAGTCGTAGACTTCTTTACGTTGTGCCAGCCCATAATCGCCTAGATGGGTATATTTACTGAATATAGCTTGATCGAGTTTTTTACGATGCAAATCGGCAAGTTCCATAATTTGACCTGCAGTCGGAGGCATATCAAATTTCACACCATCTAAAGTTCTTGTCATCATGGCCTTCTCCTTATTGTTTGCTATCCATTTACAATGTAGCTTAATAATATTTATAGTTGTGTATAGTTTAATCAGTTAAACTATAACTGAAGTAAACAAATAAAATCGAATAGTTGACTTTTCCATTATTTTGTAATATTAGTTTAACAATACTAATTTATATTTGTATTTAGACTAAATAGTCTATCCTGTAATCATAATTAAAATTAAGGAGTTTTTATATGGTACAACAACTCTCTCAACACGATCTGGAACATCTGTACGCAGATGCCGTGAATACCATTCAATCGCAAATGAACTTTGCTGATGCGGTAAAACAGCTTGAAGAAGCCGCTCGTGCAGGCCATGGTAAAGCAGCGCTCTTTTTAGCAGAACTTTATTATCAAGGTTTCCGTGTAGAACGAGATTCACTCAAAGCCCAGTACTGGCAAAACATGGCCACCATGCAAGCATAAAGAAACGTCACCTAGGTGGCGTTTTTTTCAGCCCTTTTTTCAATAAATAGCAATCAATACATATTTTCTTACGAATCCTTGCAAAGCTGAAACAGTAATTTCATATAAAGTTCCTAGAATAGAGCCTGAACTCCAATAGCACTTTATTCTAATGAAACCACGAAAAATTATTCAAATTGATCCGATCTGCAAAAACTTTCTGTTAAAGATCACGATGCTTAAATCTTTGATGAATTGTGGCGAGCTATGGGGCGCATATCACCAAGGCTGGGCGATGATGCGTGACCAGGAAGATTGTATCTTTCCATTCTGGCTCAATCCGCTGGATGCTAAAAATTATGCCCAGCAACATTGGCCGGATTACATTCCACGTAAAATCAATTCTGAAGATTTTGAAAATGCGTTATTGCCGACCCTGTCGCGACTGAATGTTACGCCAGCGCTGTTCAACACCAATGGAACCAAACTCAAACTGACTGCTGCACAGATGCGTCATCTGTTTTTTTCGCAACAAAGACTGCACATTGCTTAAATAACATGCTATTTATAAAGACTAAAACCTAAACACTTAGAGATGTTCAGGTTGAATACATACTCTAGGATTAATAATAAATTGACCAATAAGGATGATTAAGCATGACCAATGTGGCACAGGTGCTCAGTGAAAAAATGCATCAAGCTATTTATACCATCCGTCCAGATTCTACCGTTTTAGAGGCCATCACCTTGATGGCGGATAAAGGGATCGGGGCGCTTGTGGTAACCCATGAAGACAATGTGGTGGGGATTTTGTCAGAGCGGGATTACACCCGTAAGATCGCCCTGATGCAAAGAACCTCATTCGACACCACTGTTAATGAGATCATGACCGCTAAAGTGATTACCGTAAATACAGCTACTAGCGTAGAAGACTGTTTATCTCTGATGACTGAACGCCACCTACGCCACTTACCTGTGGTCGAACATGAAAAACTGATCGGTCTGATTTCAATTGGGGATTTGGTCAAAGCGGCCATGGATGACCAACGCAAATTGATTGAACAGTTACAGCAATATATCTCAGGTTAAAACACTGTTTAGCTTTCTCTAAGGCATTTGAAAATCACTTAAATGACACCAAGATAAAGTTTTATATCTGATGCATAAAAAATCCCGGCACATGTACCGGGATTTTTTATATCGCAGATTCAAATCTCAAGTGCGACACATTTGTAGTTAGTTGAAAAAGTTAGGTGTATTCGTAGAATCATTGGACT
>NZ_JARDAL010000076.1:0-8362 GCF_048957595.1 Acinetobacter sp. AS5
TTGAATGATTTCTTCTTGGTCTACGTGCCATAAAATACTCCATATATTGATGTTTATAACATCATTTGAGGAGCAGAGTATCACTTATAGGAGTTGTTCAAATTTCCGGATCCATCTCTAAGAAACTTAAAAAGAATTTGCGCTTTTACTTCATCAAGCCTCATATAAATCACATTTTTTATAAATGTGATTAGTACGAAATATCAGTGTGATTTATTACTTCAATCAATTCAAAGTAGAGGTGGTAGTATGACTTTAGGACTTACTGCTCTAGAATTAGCAAGAATTCAATTTGCATTTACCGTTTCGTTTCATATCATTTTTCCAGCCATTTCAATTGGTCTAGCAAGTTTTTTAGCTGTTTTAGAATGGCGTTGGCTAAGAACCAAAAATCCTATTTATCAAGATTTATTTAAATTTTGGATCAAAATTTTCGCTGTTGCCTTTGGCATGGGGGTGGTCTCTGGGGTAGTCATGAGCTACCAATTCGGCACAAACTGGAGTGAATTTTCGAGAATAGCAGGAGGCGTCACAGGCCCCTTATTAGCATATGAAGTTTTAAGCGCCTTTTTCTTAGAAGCCGGCTTTTTGGGTATTATGCTTTTTGGTTGGGGACGAGTTGGTCCTCGAGCTCATTTCTTTGCAACCTTAATGGTAGCGATCGGAACATGTATTTCGATGTTCTGGATTTTAGCATCCAATAGTTGGATGCATACCCCCCAAGGTTTTAGTATCGAAAATGGAATAATTGTTCCCCAAAACTGGTTTGAAATTGTATTTAACCCATCATTTCCTTATCGTTTTACACATATGGCTATTGCTGCATTTTTGGTTGCTGCGTTGTTAGTGTGTGCAACAGCAGCATGGCATTTACTTAAAGGTCGTAGAGATGCTTTAGTCAAAACATCATTTTCAATGGCTCTTTGGCTGATTATGGTTCTTGCACCTTTGCAAATTTTAGTGGGCGATAATCATGGTTTAAATACTTTACATCATCAACCTGCCAAATTAGCTGCAATTGAAGGCCATTGGGAAACAAATAAAAATGAAGCTATGCCTTTATATTTATTTGGTATTCCTGATATGGAAGAAGAACGTACTAAATATGGAGTATCAATTCCTTATTTAGGTAGTCTGATCATGACACATTCATTAAATGGTGAAGTCAAAGGCTTAAAAGAATTTGCTCCTGAAGATCGGCCGAATTCTTTGATCATCTTTTGGAGTTTCCGTGTCATGGTTGGTATGGGAATGTTAATGCTGCTATTAGCCGTCTTAGGCTTATGGCTGCGTCGTTCTGACCGTTTATATGAAAGTAAATGGTTTCAACGTTTTGCATTATATATGGGTCCGTCAGGTTTTATCGCTCTTCTAGCTGGTTGGTTTACAAC
The DNA here is from genome assembly GCF_048957595.1 of Acinetobacter sp. AS5. Lineage (NCBI taxonomy): Bacteria > Pseudomonadati > Pseudomonadota > Gammaproteobacteria > Moraxellales > Moraxellaceae > Acinetobacter > Acinetobacter sp. AS5. The sequence goes on from NZ_JARDAL010000076.1 coordinate 1,392, forward strand.
AGAGGTCGGTCGTCAACCTTGGGTTGTTTACAATGTACTTCGTACTAAAGATGCGTTGTCACCCGTATCCGCATCGCAAGTTGGAATAACTCTAATTATTTTTGTTCTGGTTTATTTTGTAGTTTTCGGTATTGGCATTTATTACATGTTAAAGCTAATGCATAAAGGCCCGCAATTCTTAAGTGTACATTCAGGCGAACATGCTGATGTTGGTCAAACACCGATGCGACCAATGAGTGCGGTTGAAGGAAGCTTAGATAAACTAGAATCAATACGGGAGAATCGCCATGATTGATTTATCTCTTATTTGGATTGTCATTATTGGAATTGGTGTATTGATTTATGTCATTCTAGATGGGTTTGACTTAGGTATCGGAATTTTATTTCCTTTCATTAAAGGTTCCAATGAGCGAGATGTGCTAATGAATACCGTTGCTCCGGTCTGGGATGGTAATGAAACTTGGATGGTGCTTGGTGGGGCGGGGCTTTTTGCTGCCTTTCCGCTAGTTTATTCAACAGTTCTTTCTGCACTTTATATGCCGATTATTTTGATGGTGATCGCATTAATATTTCGTGGAGTTGCTTTTGAATTCCGATTTAAAGCAAACCGTACTAAGCATCTGTGGGATAAAGCTTTTATTAGTGGTTCAGTATTTGCAGGTTTTCTTCAAGGTGTAGTTCTAGGTGCATATATTCAGGGTATTAAAACCTTAAATGGTGTTTATGCTGGTGGGCAGTTGGACTGGTTGACACCTTTCTCTGTGTTTACTGGTATTGGTGTAGTCGTTCTGTATGCAACTTTAGGATGTGGATGGTTAATTTATAAAACTGATGCTGAAATTCAAGAAAAAATGTTTTCAATGATGCCTAAACTGATCATTTCAGTATTTATTATTTTTGGATTAGTTACTATCTATACACCACTTTCACAACCGCAAATTGCTGAACGCTGGTTTAGTCAGCCTCAGTTAATGTACTTTAGTCCAATTCCTGTATTAGTACTTATTTTTACGGGAATGGCTTTACGGGCATGTAAACAAAAGAAAGAACTTAGTCCTTTTATTTATACGTTAGGCTTAGTCTTCCTTGCTTATACAGGTTTTTTAATTAGTTTGTGGCCTTATATTATTCCACCTTCAGTAACGATCTGGCAGGCTGCAGCCCCAGCGAATAGTCAACTTTTTGCTTTGATTGGTGCACTGTTGCTCATTCCTATTATTCTGACTTATACCATTTTTTCATATTGGATTTTTAAAGGTAAAGTTCGTGTTGGTGATGCTGGTTATCATTAGGAGTTTGTATGAAACTTTCACAGACAGGATGGTTTATCTTACTTTGGGTAATTGGTGTAGTTACATTAGCGGTTATTGCAGGAATTTTTAGATTCTTAATTCAATTAGCATACTAAGAGCTCAGAGAATAGTGATGAAAGGGCCTTTGTTTAGGCTCTTTTGTATAATGTAAAAAATAAAAATTTCTCAATAGACTAGATTTGATTAAGAATGTCATGATTTTTGTATCTATTTAATTGAATTTAAAATAATTTCCTATTAATTGTTGAGTGGCTTAAACTTTTTTATAAAATCCCTTTTATACTATAGGTGGGTATAGTATATTAGATTGCTTAATACAACATCTACAAATTTGATGTTGTATCGAACGAATTTCGGCTTGTATATGCGATTAGTTAAAAATGATTGTCTACTAGGTATGTATTAAATCTATGTCACTTTTCATTATTACCCTAGTCACTCTGGTCGTAGGAATAGGTAGCGTTTTGATCGCAGACTTATTGGTAACGAGAGCTGGGGCAGCTATTAACAATCAAGATAGTTATGTACAACAAGGCTTTTTAGGTCTAGCAGCTGGTGCGTTATTAGCAACAAGTTTTACACATTTGTTACCAGAGGCTTTTGAAAGCAATATAGATACACATCAACTTTTTTTAGCACTTCTAATTGGTTTAGTTTTCTTTTTTCTACTTAATAAAGCTGAATTGTGGCATCACGGACATGAGCATAATCATTCACATGAGCCACATACAACTAATGGTTGGTCACTATTATTGGGTGATGGAGTCCATTGTTTTGGTGATGGTATTTTGATTGCTTCAATTTTCATTGTTGACATACATCTTGGGCTGATTGCAGCTGCTTCGGTTCTTGTACATGAAGTACCTCATCATATGGGTGATTTGGTAGTTCTTAGGCAGAAAAATCATCGTAGTGCTGCTGTACTAAAGCTTACTATGGCTGGTGCAATGACAGCTTTAGGTGGATTAAGTGGATATTTTCTACTGGCCGGATTACAGCAATGGCAACCTTTCCTTATGATTTTGGCTAGTAGTAGTTTTATTTATGTGTCTTTATCAGATCTAATTCCTCAATTACAACAGCGTTGGACAACTAAAGATACCATTATCCAAATTCTTTGGCTTTTTATAGGAATTCTTATAGTAACTTTAATTAATAGGGTAGTTCATGGTGCACATTAACTTTGAATGTAAGGTTTGATATATGGATAAATTAATATTTGATGAACACTATACTCATCGTCTAAATATTCTAGGTGAAAATTTACCTTTATTGACTATGTGTTTGCGAGGGATAGAACGTGAATGTTTGCGTGTAACGAAGAATGGGAATTTGGTGCTTACACCGCATCCAAAAACACTAGGATCAGCTTTGACAAATGAGTTTATTACTACAGACTATTCCGAATCATTAATGGAATTTGTTACGCCACCTTGTTTGAGTGCTTCAGAGGTCCTTGCAGAACTTAATGATATTCATCGTTTTGTTTATACAAAACTAAATAATGAATACCTTTGGAGTTCATCAATGCCTTCTCTTTTGCCAGAAGAAGAAAGGATTCCTATAGCTGAGTATGGCAATTCAAATATTGGTAAGTTTAAACACGTTTATCGAAAAGGATTAGCTCTTCGATATGGTAGGGCCATGCAATGTATAGCAGGTATTCACTATAATTTTTCATTACCTGAGCAATTAATTCAGCTTTTATACCAACTAGATAATATAACTACTTTCGAAAATAAAGATCGGTCATCAATTTATATGGATATGATACGAAATTTTCACCGTTATAGTTGGCTATTGATTTATCTATTCGGAGCATCCCCAGCGGTTAATTCAAATTTTTTAAAAAAAAACTTAGATCAATTTAAAAAATTTGATAATGACACTTACTACTTGCCTTATGCGACTAGTCTTCGAATGAGTAAGATTGGTTATCAAAGTAGTGCACAATCTACTATCTCTCCTTGTTTTGATAGTCTCAATTCATACATTCATAGTATAAAAGAGGCTTTAGAAACACCTTACCCCTTGTATACGAATATTGGTACCCATAAAAATAACGAATGGGTGCAACTTAATACTAATATTTTGCAAATAGAAAATGAATATTATTCAAATATTAGACCAAAACGAGTTCCATATTCTGGTGAGCGTGTGCTTCATGCATTAAATGCACGTGGGGTACAGTATGTCGAGATACGTTGTTTGGACATTAATCCTTTTTCTTCGTTAGGAATTGATTTAGAGCAAGCTTACTTTTTGGATGCATTTTTATTATTTTGTGCTTTATATAAAAGCCCATCATTAAGTCAAGATAGCCTTAATCAGGCGAATAATAACTTTCACCTTGTGGCTGAAAAGGGGCGAAAGCCAAATTTAGAACTCCAAAATGGAGATAGTTCAATTGCTATGTATGATTGGGCTCAAGAGTTGTTGGCTAATATTAGACCTCTAGCTAATTTACTCGATCATGCAAATGATATTAATAAACATAAAGAAGCTATATATGCTCAACAGGCTAAAATTGAGAATTCATTCTTAACGCCATCCTCTAAGGTCTTAACATATATGTTTCAACATAATATAGGTTTTAATGACTTCGCTTTACATCAATGCCAGCAACATTTGAATAACTTTTCGAAACAGGTTTTGACGGATGAGCGTAAACAATTTTTTGAATCAGTTGCACAAAAGTCTCTTCTTGAGCAAGAAGTGTTAGAGCAGCAGCAAGTCATGGATTTTAATTTGTTTATGAAGAATTATTCAAGTTGAATGCATACTAGTTAAAAAGAAAATGATTAAGTAAATTCGATAGATTAATTTGTATCATGGTTTTATTTTAATTGATTTTAATTTAAACAATTGAAATATTCTTTTCTAACAATCGGTTTGATTACTAGGTTTTTTTTACTTTAACATAAATTATTGATTTAATTTAGTAAGCATCCGGTAAAGCAGCTCCTTACCAATCTATCGAATTAGCCTTATGTTAGTCCCCACTTATTTTTAAGTGGGGACTTAATTCATGACCACAATTACCCATGCATCAACAATATCTGCATCTGCTCCTAGAAAGCGAAGAACATACAGTACTGAATTTAAAAATAGTATTGTTCAAGCCTGTAGAGTACCCAACACATCCATCGCCTCAGTCGCCTTGCAGCATGGACTGAATGCAAATCTCGTATGTAAATGGATTCGCCTTCTGGATGGGGAACAAGCTCTGGACAACTCGGCACCACCCAAGCCCACATTTATTGCATTGCCTTACCCTGCAGCGTTCAATCCATCCACTATAGCAATGCTACCCGTTCACATTACTTTGCCTGATTCGAACATAGAGATCGGGTTGAAATGGCAGGGATCAGAAATGTCCGCTTTGGCAGAATTACTCAAGGCACTGGCGACATGATCCGCATTGATGAAATCTGGCTCGCTACCCAACCCATGGATATGCGTGCGGGTATAGATACGGCCATGGCCCAGATCATGAAAACCTTTGGCTCGATCAAACCGCATTGTGCCTACCTGTTCTGTAATAAACGTGGCCATCGTATGAAAGTGTTGGTGCATGATGGTCTGGGGATTTGGCTGTGTGCCCGGAGATTGGAACAAGGAAAGTTCCACTGGGCGAAGATTCATCAGGGTGAAACGATGAGCATCAGTGCAGAACAGTTACAGGCATTGATTCAGGGCTTGCCCTGGCAGCGCATTGGACAACAACAGGTGGTCACTCTGCTCTAAACCAGACGTGTGCATTCTGCTATTCTCCGAATGTTCTATTTCATTCTTGTCATGACCTCAGGCATACTGCGGTCATGAATACATTGCCTGATTTAACCCAACTGAGCCATGAACAATTGCTGGAATTTACCAGACAGTTGGCGATGCAGCATCAGTCTCTGGCACAATCAAATCAGCAATTAGATGCCAGAGTTCAACATCTTGAAGTCACCAATCAGCATTTAGATTCTAAAGTTCAACATCTTTCCATTCTCAACCAAAAATACGAGCATGAACTGGCGCTGTTTAAACGGCACAAATTCGCTCAGAAGAATGAACATCTCACAGCAAAACAAATCCATCTGTGGGATGAAGCCGTTGAAGAAGATATCGCAGCCGTTGATCTGGAACTGGAACGGCTAAATGCGGATAAAACCGATGCATCCGCGCAGAAAGCCACAGTCAACAAACCTAAGCGTCGACCGCTACCGGATCATCTAGCCAGCATTCGTATTGAACATGAACCTGAATCAACCCAATGTGCTTGTGGTTGCACCTTGCGTCGTATCGGTGAGGATATCAGTGAAAAACTGAATTTCAGACCGGCACAATTTTATAAAGAACAACATGTGCGTGGTAAATGGGTCTGTGATCAGTGTGACACCCTGACTCAGCAAGCGATGCCTGCTTATGTGATTGATAAAGGCATTGCAAGTCCTGAACTGCTCAGCCATGTACTGGTATCCAAGTATGCGGATCATTTACCCCTGTATCGCCAACGCCAGATCTTTCTGCGCGCAGGTGTTGATCTGTCTAGATCCACATTATCGGACTGGATAGGTCGCTGCGGGGTTGAGCTGGAGCCATTGGCAGAAGCTTTAAAACAGATCATATTGCAGCAACAGGTGATTCATGCGGACGAAACACCGGTCACCATCATGCAGCTAGGTGATGATGAGAAAAAACCGAAGAAAGGTTATGTCTGGGCCTATGCCACCACACAATACAATCCCATTCAGGCGGTTATTTATGACTTCCAGCCGAGTCGATCAGGTCAACATGCTGAAGATTTCCTGACAGGCTGGCAAGGTCATTTGGTCTGTGATGATTACAGTGGTTATAAGGCACGCTTTAAAACAGGTCAGGTCATCGAAGTGGGTTGCATGGCGCATGCGCGTCGTAAATTTCACGAACTGCATGTGACGAAGAAAAGTTTCATTGCCGAACAAGCCCTGCAATTGATTCAACAGCTTTACCAAATTGAAGCGGAATTAAGAGAGTTACCAAACTGTAGTGCCGAACAACGCCACCAGCGAAGGCAACAGGACAGTCAACCGATCATGCGACAACTGTATGCCTGGCTGGAAGAGCATCAGGATAAAGTACCCAAGAGTTCGCCTGCAGCGAAAGCCATCAATTACAGTCTAAAACGCTGGTCTGCCTTAAGCCGCTATTTAGATGATGGGAATTTGCCTATTTGTAATAATTGGGTTGAAAATCAAATGCGCCCATGGGCTTTAGGCAGAAAGAATTGGCTATTTGCAGGATCACTGCGTAGTGGCCAACGTGCTGCCAATATCATGACTTTAATCCAGTCAGCCAAGCTGAATGGCTTAGTTCCGTATGCTTATTTAAGTGATGTGCTGAAAAGGCTGCCGACACATAAAATGAAAGATATTGAAGCGCTACTGCCACATAACTGGAAGCCTGCTTGAGTTCAAGCGGGTTTCACTGGATGCTTACTTAATTTATTTATTTTTTAAGCGTGTTTTTGCTAAAAGATAATTTGATATACAGAAGTGTTAATATAAGAATATTTAATATAAATTTTCTTTTTTTTAAAAAATATATTTTTGAGACCTTTGCACGAAACAGCCCCTTTGCTCGAGGCATACCACCAAACCGAAAAAAAACAAAGAATGGCAATGAAAT
>NZ_JARDAL010000077.1:0-8296 GCF_048957595.1 Acinetobacter sp. AS5
TTGTGTGTAGGCTTCTTCATTTGAAAATTATATCGCTGAAAAAGCCTTTACAGATAGGTTTGTGCAACAAAGCCATCTACAACCATCTTTTCCACAAGATGGAGGTAGACCAAACAGGGGTGGAAATACCGCACTACAGAAGACGGCCAGTCATAGACTGCCCTGCCTGGCCTACCACAATGGCAAGCTAAGCATAATAAGCACAAAAAAACCGCTAAAGCGGCTTTAATGCTTCTGTAGTAATTTCCAGGTTTCCACGCCTGATTACAGATTTTGCTGTAATGTAGTTATCATATTTGTATCTTTTACTTTGGTCAAACCAAATTAGACTTTTTTATTCATTTTCTGGTGGTGTTTCAAATTTAATGCTGGCTTATTTTTTAAAAATTTTAACCGAAAAAATCCCTGTATTTTCAATACCTCCAAGGATGCCTATTTAGCTCAAAATCTATGCAGCATACTTTTTGAAGCACTACCTACATTTATTTTTTAATTCTATGAAAGGACCTCAATGAATTAAAATCATGAGAATAATTAAAACAAAAAATCAAATTCGCGGAAACCCAGGCCTTTGCTTGGCAAATCAGATTTTGACAAAGCAAAGGCCTGGGTCCCTTAAATTGAACGATATCTGCTTAGGCTATTCCCATAAGGAAGGGTGTTGTACAGCTTCCAGTAGCAAATCAAATACAAGGGATAATGTGATGTTTTTATTGCTTTGTTGATCGATAAAATAGACGTTAATCTTACGACTTTTTTGCGTGAGATCCACCGGATAGTTATCGTACTGTAATTGGACATCTTCAGGTAACAACAGCTGCATCCCCTCGATAAAATCCTGCATTTCCCAACCCATTTTTGGCTTTTGCTGGGCATCAAAACGACATTGGAAACAAAACTTGTTTCTTCTGAGTTTGCCATGCTGAATCAATACAGCTAAAGCCGACAGGGCTTTCTGCTCCTTTAAAAGATCTTTTAATGCGGTAAATGGCTGTAGGCTCTTTGGCTTCAGCTTTGTTTTGATCTGCTTGTCATAAAGGTCAGTTAAGTGCTGGTTGTCGGTCAATGCTGCACCGTCCTGATTCCATTCTGATTGACTGAATCGGACTTGCCATTTTGTAGCAAGCCAAAACGCACGCTTAACCCAAATATGTAGCTGATCCTCTGTATCAGGCGCTTTGATCTCTACGTTTTTCTGGATGTTGAGATACGGGTAGATGAGCTCATAGGAGGTTGGCTTCAACTCGAATTGCATCTTGGGCATCGGACACGGTTGTACCTTCTGATCAATACCCAACACCCGATGATCAGATTCAAAGCACTTTCGGTATGGGCGGTCGCGATGCAGATCCACCGCTTCAGTTTCTCCACGATCATAATGCCTGTTCAGAACAGAAGGATGAACCACACAGGGCGTATTGTAAATTCGATCAATCGCCAGCAGATCCAAGGTATGCAGGTAGTGTGAGGCCGTTTGTTCAATCGAGCTATGCCCCATCCAATCTGCCAACAACCGCCATTTATGCTGAATCACCGCTTCATGCCTGATCGCCTGTTCACCGAACAGATGCTTGCGCATGGACTTAGCCTGCTGCCAGCTGTAGTCGGTATAGGTCATCACCATTTCTTTCGATCCCAGCCAGGCGATTGCCAAATGATTGGCGGCACTATGGCGGAAACTGTGAAATGTATAGCCATGACCTGGATCGATAATTTCATCAAACAGCAGTCGGGTCATTTGTGAGATATACAGCTCACTCAGGATTTCTCCACCGATCTCAAAAACCAGCTGCTCGTTCGCCTTTTTATTATTCGGCTGCTGAAAACAATCTTGCAGATAGCTTTTCACCGCTTGCAGTTCATCATCCAGTAATACCGCATTCAAATCGAGTTGACGTTGGGCATTTTGACTTTTCAGTCGTCGATAGACATTGTTTCTTAAGATGATGCGAATGGCGACCGTTTGATTGCCTGGATCGTCTTTCCACAGCAGTTGAGGACAAATGATTTCACCCAGCGTCAGTCCCCGGATTTCATTGAGTCGACATCCCAAACGATAAGCCAGGAGGTACATCAGCAGCAACAGCTGCAGATAGACTTTTTCTTTTTCAGTTGAACAGGCCTCAATTTTCTGAATGACTCTTTTTTTTAATTGAATAAACAGCTGTGGGCTGATGAGCTTGGCTTGGCAGAACTGGATACGTTGAAAATCACTGTGGTCAAAGCTGCTGACCGCTGGCACATTCTCCGGATATTTTTTCTGGCAAAAGGCATGAAAATCTTTCAGTCGTCCAAAGGCATATTGTGCCCGACCCTGAGTGCGAGTGTCTGTGTATTCACGCTGTGTTTCAGCACGTTCATCGATGCTGTTCAGGATGGAGGCATACAATTGCTCATAGTGCTCTACATTCATCTGTTCAAGGTCATTGTCATACATATAGATATGACAGAAATAGTCTTTCGCAAAACTGCTCAGATAACGCTTGATACTACTCAATTTTAATTTCTTGCCGTTTTCTTTTTCTTCTTTTCTCAAATAAAAGATCCAGCTCAATAGTCTTAACTGTGCTTCTATCAGATTGCTTTCTTTATAATTGTCACCCTTTAAGGCTGCCTTCTTTGCATTTAACCGAGTTCGGATATTGCGCCATTGCTTAAACTGTTGCTCATCGCGTTGTCTTTGGCTTTGCTTATTTTTCCCTGCCGGGGCTCGCTCTTGTTCAAAAAACTCCAACTCAAATGGAAGCTCTTTCAGTTGCTGATGTGCCGTGATAGCCACCGGTTTGGCTGTTTCAGTCTCTAACGGGAGGATCTCATGTTCTACTTTGGCAAGATCAGCCGTGGATTTCAAGGTATTGAACCAAGCTACACCTTGGTCTTCTGCCGTTAAAGACACGGTTTTCAGATGATTCTGCAACACTTCACTTAAACACATATCCAGACTCAAGTCGGGATGGATTTCCAGCGCCAGGTTGACATGCTGAAAGGGCTTGAGTGCAGTAATCCCAATGATATCCTGATCCTCGGATCGCAAGATTTTTTTTAATGCCGCAATCTGTTCCGAGACCTTGAGCTGTTTTTTAAGATTCTCGAACACACTCAGAATCGCTTCCAGCACCTTACGCGGATGTTGTGGTTGCAGGTCCTCTGCTTGCTGTTTCAGGATGTGTAAAAAAAGTTGTGCATAAGGATTGAACCAGACATGCCGCCACTGATAAATCATCTTGTCTTTAATTTCATTGCCGTAATAGCGGTGTGGCATGCTGTAGCTGAGAACCAGTGGATTGGTAATTTTTTTATAGTCACTTCGATACAGTGTTGAATACCCAGATAACGGATTGCTCATTTTCTCCTTCTCTGTCTCCTCCTCCAGCAGACGATTGCCGATGGCGACCAGCTGAGTGAGATCACTACAGCCTGAACAATAAATCAGACTTAAATACAGATGACCCAAGCACTGTTGTGCTGTTGGCATCTGCAGTGTCTCGCTACGCCAATACGCCTTCAGTCCTCTGGCAATATGAAAATGCTGCTGTCCCAACCGCAGTCTGGCTTCAGTGCTGAGAATCTGCCGCGGTGGCGGATCAGAAAACAGCGTCGTGGGACGCAGCTTAATCGGATAAGGCTGTTGTTCCTCATTCTGATACTGTTCTAAACAGGCTAAAAAACTGGCTTCACTGTGTTTGATATACGGTTTGCGCTTGGCACGAGTGGTGAAGTCTTTGTTCCTTAAGAAAGTCTCCAGTCCTTTGGCGAAATCCGCCCAGATTCGGGCAATCTGGTCATCGACCTCCTGCTGGCTATCCTTCTGTCCTGCAATAGCCTCCTTCATTTGTTGAAAAGTAAAGGCCACTTGCTGAGCAATCTGATGATAAATGGTTGATGGAATCTTAATCAGATAAGCATCTTCCGATGCGCTTTCATCAGCCTCTTTACGCTTAATCAAACAGTCTTCAGCCCATTGTAAATAAGGGGCTCTCAGCGCGACCGTGGCAATCTTTTTATCCTTTAAAAATGCCTTGATTTCTTCCTGACAATCCACCCAAATTTTCTCAATTTCGCTATCGATCTCAAGCGTATTACCCTGATTTTTTTTAATGACCTCCGACATCTTATTAAAATCCGCTTCGACTTGCTGCTTGATATTTTCATATATCAGGGACATGATTTTAATCGGATAAGCCTCTTGCGTTTCGCTCAGGTAGTCTTCCTTCAGCTGAAAAAAATAGGCTTCGCTCTGTTGTAGATAAGGGGCTCGGAGTGTTGCCGTGCTAAGCTTGTGGTTCTTCAAAAATTTCTTCAGCGCTGACTGAAAATCTAGCCAGATTTTCTCAAGCCCTTCATCAATATCTGTCGTACTTCTTTTACGCCCTGCAATTGATTGGAGCATCTGCTGAAAAGTCAGTTCAACTTGCTCACCAATATAGGCAGCAATCACATCATGCTTTTTCATGTGCTTTATCCTTTTCTGGCATCGGACTGGATAAATGCTCAACCTGCAATGTCTTGATCATCTCATCGATGCCTTGGCTGACATGGCGTATATACTGATACAAGGAGGCTGAGGAATAACGATAAAACAGCTCTTGATCGCGTTGATCATGGCCGTACAAGGCCTGAATCACATTAAACGCCACTCCATGATCCATCAACATATTCATTGCAAAATGGCGCAGCCAGTTATTGTAAATAGGCGCTGAGCCATAGCGCGACAACGCCTCATTCACCCAAGCTCGGCTGAGAGGCTTGATCCTGATTTTAGGGCTGTCCCATGCTTGAGCCGTCACCGGCAGGCTTCCCGAATAGACAATCACCTTGCCAAACAGATCTTCAAGGGTGATATGTTTCTTGAAAACAAATTTCAGTAAGTCAGCATAGTGAGTGATCACACTGTTTAAGAAATCGAGATAATGCTTAAACGCCTGAGTAAAAAACTTCGCTAACGGAATAAAACGCCCATCCTTACGTGATTGGCTATTCTTTTTATCATTCACATATAGCAGTCTTAAATCCAGATCATAAGCACTACACTCCCCCAACAAATGTTCTTGCGGACGTCGTGTTAAACATAACAGGCTGATATGCCACATCCACAAACTGTAGGCATTGATCCGCTCGATCAAGTGCTGATGCAACTGAATTTTCTCATGACAGACCTTGTGCAGCTGCTGGAAGAAATCAGACACAAAATCCGGAGTCAGGGCCAATTGACTCCCCAGCCGGATGATATCCGCTTCACTCGAGCTTTCAAACTGCTGCTCGACGATCTTGATCTCGGCTTCCGTGTCCGGTCTGCACAGTGTATTCAGATAAATCCGGTACTTCTCATTCAGCTGCTTCTTTGCAACCCCTCCGTAAAAACTACCGGGAAGATCATGAGAACTATCTTTGCCCGACAGCACGTGTGCAATATATTCATTAAACGTGTGGTGAAAAACATGGAAGTACAACTGTGCCTGTAACTTTTCGACAGTGATTGAACCAAGCTGTTGTCCTGCTATGCATTTTTTCAGATATTGATTGACCTCTTGCACCGTCACAGGCGCAGTACCACAACGTAAATGTAGATATTCAAACCAGCTGCTGGACAGATACAGCTCATGAGATACCGTATGATTCAACTGATGTGGCATTAAACTTTCATTTTTTTGCTGAGTAATCGCCAGATACAGTCTCACCTGATATTCCGGCCACTTGGCGCTCCCCGTTTTCAGCAGCATCCCCTTTTCAATCAGCTGTTCATAGTTCAGGAGTACAACAGGTGACAAGCCACTGCTTAAACTGAGTAAACAGGCGGCAGCCATGGCAGAACTGTCCGGATCTTGGCTATTTAATTCGCTATTTAACAGGTAAAACAGATGCTGAATTACATCCTGACTCATATAATAAGAGTTGGTCACCAGCGGTTGTAAACGACGCTGTCGATGTCGCAACATATGCGTCGCATATTCATTCACAAATCTAAAAAAACGACCAGTTCCCGGATCTGTGGTTTCGATCTGCCAACCTTGTTCAATCGCATCGATCTCGCCCTCTTCATCTATCACGATCCATGGATCAAACGTGATATCAGCCGGAAAATCAGCTAAAGTGATCTTCCCCTGCGACGGGTAGTCCTTTTCAACTTCCTCTTCTTGCGAGGGCCAATCCGGCACAGGTTTCAGCTTTTTAGGTCTTGGTTTTCTCGGTTTCCGTTTTTTAGCTTTTATTCTTTGCAGTATGCGTTTTCTTCGTATTTTCCTGTGGATTTTTCGATACACGATTTTTTTGTCGGCCAGACGTTTAAAAATGATGGTCAGTGCACGCAAGTAGTTAGAAAATTTTTTCTCTTTTAAAGAAAAATCCTGAATAAACTCCGTCCAATTCTCATAAATTTCCTTATTGAACTGCACCAGATTCAACATAAAATCTAAATAGCATTGCAGTAATCGTCTGCTGTCGCTTTCCTCACTGCTTTCCTCACTGCTTTCCTCTTGCTGTTGCAGACCAAGCTCAACCAGCGGTTTACAAATGTAGCGCAACAAATCACAGATTTCTTTTTGCTTGGCGTCAGAAGCCGTTAACGGACAAATCGCCTGATATTTCTTGTAAAACAAATAACTGACCCGCAAGAGCAAATACCCGGTTTCATCCAGCTGTTCAGAAACATACGTAGCAAAATAAGTGAATGCCGCAAATAGATAATCCTTGCCTAGTTGTCGGGCGCTCACAATCGAGGTGTAAACCTCAGCCGCATTAGCTTTCAATTTCTCAATTTGGTGCACATCCTCTGCATGTAATTCAGAAAATCCTGTGGACGTCACCGTTTGCTGCAGTTGCAAGTATAGGATCGCGAATTTGACCCGCAATTTATCACTAGCTATTTTGTCTGCTGTATTTAATTTCTCACATTCTTTCGCTTCAGTAGTGAGCTGAGCTTTCAAAAGATTTTCTAAAGATTTTACTTTTGCCACGTTTCATGACTCACAATTCAATTTTTTTTTCAGGACTAAGATCACACTGACGCTTAATTTTCAGGATCTCTTTAACTTGTTTTTTGACCTCCTCGTTGCGCAAGTTAAAAAACGTCATCAAAAAATAGGCACTGAGTTTCCCTGACTGACCAAAAACCTCAGCCTGCACTTCTGGATCAATATAAATATCAAGTTCACGGATCAACTGCAGCTGTGGCATATAGTGCACATGTGCACGCACGGCACTGTCCGTTTTTAAGATCTCGAGAATCTGCTGCCATATCTTCACATAGCATTTTTCAAATTCCTCTTGTTTCTCTTTATCCTTGCCTGGTTTCTGTTTCTTCAGACTCCCCACCTGCTGCTTCAACTTGGGTAGCTTTGGTGTTTTTGTCACGAAAGGAAGAACAAACTGATAAAGAAAGAGGGCAGTGTTGCTTGCTGACTGAGCAAAAATCATACTAAAATGACCAAAAATTAACACACAAAATTTTATAACATTTTTTTTATTTACTTTTAAAGATTTTTTAGTTAATAATCACAATAATAATATTATTCAAATACTTATAATTTTACAATATCTAATATTCTGCAAACTCCCCCACTATATTAGTTACAACCCCTCAATTTCCATAAACAGTTTCAACAAAACATCATTAAATCCAGTCATAAAAAGCAAGTGAAAAAACCGCCTAAGATGTAAATCTTTGAGCTTATCAAACTGATCGATATGCTGTTAAAACAGTTTAAATTGAGCAGAAAATCATGTGCCTCGCCTCAAATTTTGGTAAGCATCCGCTGAACCCCATCGCTATTTTTTAATTGGGTTCAGGTTCCCAGCGGTGCCGCAGTAATTCTATTTGGGTCACTTTATCTGTCGGCAACCTTTTCAGCACATCACTTAAATAGGCATATGGATACAGCCCATTCATCTTTGCTGACTGGATCAGGGTCATCATGTTCGCTGCTCGCTGACCACTGCGTAGCGAGCCAGCAAACAGCCAGTTCTACCCCCAAGGCATAGGTATCTACACAAATATTTTTAATTGAGCTATCGTAAGCAGCATGTTTTAAATTTTACGACAACTCGATTAGATGCCAGTCTCGTTAAATGCAAGAACATCAGTATCTAAGTGAATCGAAATTTGTTGCTTCACAGGGCTATAGAATTGATCGTGGCGTACAAAGGCACTTTAACTTTTAAGTGTGAACCGTACCGGGTTTGTCGGAGACTTTTTTATTTAAGTTATGCCACCTGACCTAACGGGTTAATCTTATCATAGTACATTGCTTCAAACTCAAAAGGCGACACATAACCCAGTGCACTGTGTACACGCTTTTTA
>NZ_JARDAL010000078.1:0-2780 GCF_048957595.1 Acinetobacter sp. AS5
CCCGATAAAATACCCATAAAACAAGAGGAAGCTCAAATGAGCTTCCTCTTGTGAAAAATTGTGGGACAGCAATGGCTTTAAGCTCCCATTTTTAGTCTTTAATTCGCTTTTTCGCTTCGTCATAAACTATGCTATCAGCTCGTTTTCCGACGGTAATGAGCAGGATAACTACCTGATCATCTTTAACTTGATAGACAAGTCGGACACCAGCTTTTAATAATTTGATTTTATAGCAACCTGCAAGATCGCCTCTAAGCATATTCTTTGGAATATGTGGCTGCTCTATGACTTTGGCTAGTTTCTTTTTAAATTGATCTCGTATAGCAACAGGGAGTTTTTCCCATTCTGCTGTAAAGTCCTTGTGACGTAAAAGCTTATAAGTCATCTAATGTGACTTCCTCAAACATCTCTTTAGGATCATTAATGCGCTTACGGACAAGAGCTAATAATTCTTCATCTTCTTCTGAAAGCAAAGCTTTTTTGACAGGCAGTTTCCCAGTCGTAGCAACATACTCAAGAATACTAGTGAAGAAATCCGTAGGTGCAATACCTTGCTCTTTAAGGATTGAATAAGATTTTTCTTTAAGGGCTTCATCGATCCTGAAGTTAACAGTAGCCATCATATTTCCCAAGTATTTAATGTACTAGGAATAGTGTAATGCAAATTGCATTACAAGTCGAATTCGCATAACAGCCATTATGTTAAATGGAAGGAAGCAAAATAAGTTAACATTTTGCTTCCGGCCACATTAAGCTAGAGTTTTATTTAAATAAAGCTATTTAGTAATCATTAAATTAATTAAAATCTAAATCTAACACCAGCTCCATATAACCAACCTTTCTCAGAGTTTGATTCTATTTGCCACGACGTTTCATCATTACCTTTTGAATACTCATAGGCAATGTCGATATACGGCATGATCTTTTTACTGATTTCATAGCGAGTTTCAAACCCTGCGGTTGCACTGCTTAAACCAGTTTTTTTCGCATATTTAGAGTCATCACTAAAGATAGCATCCAACTCTAAATAAGGTTGAATAATCAACTTTTGCGTAATCAGAAAATCACGTTCCGTTTCTAGGCTAAAGCCCGCATAATTGTCTTCTCCCGCATAGAGATAAGCATCAGTTTCAAAGAAATATGGCGCCATACCATGTAAGCCAATCACCGCATCAACATTTTCTTCGGTGTCTTTGCGATGATCATTGAGTTCAACTTTTTCACTACGATAACGTGCACCAATCTGTGCATCCCAAAAGTCTGAAATCATACGGCTATATAAAAGTTTGGCATCATAATGTGCATCATGCGATTCTTCTTTATCGGCATGAATTTTAATAAAAACCTTATTTTCATCTGTGCCAATACGGGTTTCAAACTCTGACTTTAAATCACCTGTGCCATCTTCATTGACAAGCCACTTATTGTCCACTGTCGTAATCGCATAAATTTGCGCACCGTGTTCTGAGCGATGATCATAATGCGAACTCTGCTGAGCATTCGCATCTGGTACATGATGTAAATGATTAACCGTAGATGTTGCCTGATGTTGTGCCTGATTCATTTGGCTATGGTTCATTTGAGAGCGATCCATTTGCATCGGCTGATTTTGACTAGAAGATGTAGCAACTGTCATTTTTTCAGGCGCACTATGATCTTCACCATTATGTGCCAAACTCACTGCACTGACCATCAACAAAGAGCTTGCTAAAACAGTTTTAGAAAAAAGATTAATGGTGCGCATGTTGATCTCCTTTCTGTACTTTTTGATCTTGCTGTTTCTCTGTTGATTTGTGATGCATTGGCTGATGACCTGCATGTTGATGGTTCATCGGTGCTGAATGTGCAGCATGATTCATTTTCCCCATCATCTGCATGTGTTGTGCATGCTCTTGTGGAGAATGCTGTGAATGATCCATCTCAGACATCGCTTGATGATTCATTGATGGTACATTTTTTCCATCAGTCTGAGCAGTTGAATGATGCCCTTCGTGCGCCAAACTTAAGCTTGTTAAACTCAATACCGCAACAGAAAAAAACGCTTTAAATACAAAATTAGTGATGTGCATGTCCAGCTCCTTTTTGCTCAGTTACTTGGTGAGTTTGAGTCGAATTTGTACCTTGAATTGGCGTTGTAGACACTTGTTCATCGCTAACATTTGCCACGATCAACTTGTTCATCATTCCTGCACTCATGTGATACAACAAATGACAATGGATTGCCCATTCGCCCAACTCATCCGCAGTTAATAAAGCAGTCACTGTTTTACCCGGTGGTACAATCAATGTGTGTTTATTCGGCATATCTACCGACTCTTGACCATTCTCCAACTGCATAAACATGCCATGTAAATGCATGGGGTGCGCCATCATACTGTCATTAATAAATTTGATACGGATACGCTCGCCATACTTCACTTTTAATGGCTCAGCATCGCTGAATTTTTTACCGTTAATCGTCCAAATATAACGCTCCATAGTACCGCCCAAACGCACTACTAATTCACTGCTAGCTTCACGAGTATCTTTTTGCGGTTCTAAAGATTTTAAATCACTATATTGCAAGGCTTTATTGCCCGCAGGTGTAGATGCATTTGCCCAACCATAAACCACTTGATCATTTTCTTGTGGTTTTGCTGTGCCATGCTGTGAATGATCCATTTTCGAGTGATCCATGCCTTGCATATCGCCATGGTTCATTTTTGAATGATCCATTTTCGAGTGATCCATGCCTTGCATATCGCCATGGTTCATTTTTGAATGATCCATTTTCGAGTGAT
>NZ_JARDAL010000079.1:0-4900 GCF_048957595.1 Acinetobacter sp. AS5
CCATGCCTTGCATATTGCCGTGGTTCATTTTCGAATGATCCATTCCTGCATGATCACCGCCACCATGTCCCATATCTTCCATGGTCAAAAGTGAGCGTGGACGTGGTGCAGGCATATGAATGCCATGTGTCATAGGATTTAATTCATTGTGCAGTGTACCAATCGCATAGCCTGCACGGTCAATTGACTCAGCTTCAATTTGATAATGTCCACCTTTTGGCTCCACAATCACATCATAAGTTTCAGCTGTGCCAATACGAAACTCATCCACAGCAACAGGTTTTACAGGCTGACCATCAGCACTGACCACAGTCATTTTCAAGTTAGGAATACGGACATCGTAGAAAGACATCGCAGATGCATTCACAAAACGTAGGCGAATTTTTTCATTCGGTTTAAACATTCCTGTCCAATTTTGTTCAGGTGTTTTGCCATTAATGAGGAAGGTATAACCTGTAACATCCGACATGTCGGTTTTTAGCATACGCATCTGATTCCACATTTTGCGGTCAGACCATGTCGCTTTTATGCCATCACGTTTAACCTGCTTCCAAACATCACCCAAGGTTTCACGCTGATCTTGATAATATTCAGCTGAAATTTTAAGATCTTTCTGAATTTGATCACTGGTTTTTTCATGAAAATCTGACAACATCACCACATAGTCACGTTCAGCTTTTTCATGTGCTGCCAATGGTGTTTTACCTTTTGGATAAATCACAAAAGAACCATATAAGCCGTCCTGTTCCTGTCCTTTAGAATGAGCGTGATACCAATAAGTCCCGCTTTGGCGAATCTTGAATTTATAAACATACTCGCTTTGAGGCTTAATACCGTTAAAACCATTAAATCCTGGTACACCATCCATAATGCCCGGCAACAACAGTCCGTGCCAATGAATAGAAGAATCTTGGTTTTTTAAATTATTTTTCACGCGAATGATGGCTTCATCACCCTCTTCAAACTCAAGCAAAGGCGCAGGAAATTGACCATTTACGGTAATGCGCTTTACAGGCTTTCCAGTTGGGCTGACCACTGCTTCATCAATAACAAGCTGATATTCACGCACTTCGGCAAAAACCAAAGGCGACGATGCAAAACAAATACCTGCTAATAGGTACGAACTAATTTTATGAGACATAACTTAACCTTAATTTTTGAAAAATAAATAAATTTTAAAAAAAATTGGTTAAGTTTTAGGAGGACGTGAAATTTCTTGCCAATACCCATTTAGATATTGGTTGAGGTAATAAAAATTAGGCTGATCTATAGAATAGAAGGTATCTAGGGGATCTAGCGAGCTTTGCAAAGAATGAAGACATGAGATCTCTGTCTGGCAGGATAAGCTAGAACATTCCTGACACTTTTTGTGATCTATATTCTGATTAATAGCTAAATGATTATGGCAATCGGTATTCGTCTGTACTTCGTGATTAATACCATGTTGAGTGACTTGCTGTGCTTGATCTAAACAATGATCTTGGCTCATTTCAGTTTGCATATTGATATGCATTATCTTTACTGATGCAACAGACACACTACTCCATCCTATGGCAAAAACCATAAGAAAACAAAACCAAAGTTTTTTGGAGAGATGAGTCAACACGAATGCTATCTAGGAATAGAATTTAATCCAAAATATCTTAACGGAATTTCAACTATTTACAACTCAATATAATTTAGTAGTTTCTCTAAAATTAACATAATACACCTTATACGAAATAAAAATTGTAACTCCAAAATAGAAATGTCCGGTTTCTCCAAAGTAAAAATGTCCGCTTTTAGAATATGCACTTTTGCAATTTCGTTAGCGGACGGTTTGATATGTTGGTGTCTATGTCTGACAAAGAAATTCAACGACTTGCAGTTCTGCAAGACGTTCGAGATCATCGTATTACCCAGGTCCGTGCTGCTGAAATCCTGAATCTTTCCACCCGTCAAATTACCCGGTTATTGCAGAAGCTCAATCAAGATGGTGTCTCAGGTATGGCACATGCCAGTCGTGGTCAACCTGGCCATCGTCGCCATGATGACTTGTTAAAATCAAAGTGCCTTTCCATTATTGCTGAACATTTGCTGGGCTTTGGACCCACCTTGGCGCATGAAAAGCTCAGCAGCATGTTTGACCTGAATATCCCGGTAGAAACGCTTCGGCGCTGGATGACGGCCAATGACCTGTGGATTCCTCGATCCAAGCGCCTGAAGCGTCCATATCAGCCACGTTATAACCGTGATTGCTTCGGTGAACTGATTCAGATTGATGGCTCATATCATGACTGGTTCGAAGGACGCGCTGCTAAGTGCTGTTTATTGGTGTATATCGATGATGCTACTGGCAAGCTGTTGCATTTGCGCTTTTGTGAGGCTTAAACAACCTTTGACTATATGCTTTCAACCCGAGCCTACATTGAACAATACGGCAAGCCTTTGGCCTTTTATAGCGATAAACACTCGGTATTCCGAGTCAATCAAAAATCGAGTCAAGATAGTAAGATCACGCAATTTGGCCGGATTCTGAATGAGTTAAACATTGATATTATCTTCGCCAATTCCCCACAGGCCAAAGGCCGTGTAGAACGTGCCAACAGAACCCTTTAGGACCGCCTGATTAAGGAGATTCGCCTGGAAGGCATGGGTTCGATTGCCGAAGCCAATGCATGGCTACCCTGCTTTATTGAGCATTTCAATCAGAAGTTCGCTAAATGTGCACGAAACTCAAAGAATTTACATCGACCATTAGCCGAATCTGATCTTGAACTGGATGATATTTTTACCTGGCAGGAACCGCGTAAGGTCACCAAGAATCTGACTCTGACCTATGACAAGTGTATTTATATGCTTGAACCGACAGAGCTGAATCATAAGCTTGCTGGGCAATACATTTCATTTCTGGAGTACCCGGATGGAACTATCGCCATCATGTATGAGGGACGGAAGATCTATTATAGCGTCTTCAATAAACTGGCTGGACTACAGCAAAATGCAGTGGTTGAGAATAAAAGATTAGGTTCGGTTCTGGCCCATATCCAGCAACAGTATGAAGCATTGGAAAAACAGAATAAACGTTCCCGCCTCAAGAAAAGTATGCCGAGTCGTAAAGCTCAGAAAGCTGTTATTGAACAAAGAAATTTAAATCCTGTGCTTGACTCTTGTGGTTAAAAACAGGACATTTTAAATGGTTTATCGCATAGACATTTTAATTGGTGAATAACAACACTTGTATATTAATATCAATAACTTAAAAATTTCACACTGATCACAAAATGCCCAAAAATCCGATTTTGAAACAAGTCGGCTTAAAAATGATCAATTTTGACATTTTCCGAATGTTATCAACTCTTCCAGGGTAAAAACTATCCCCAATTTCTGTGGATGAAATTTAGGCTATTTTGTAGGCCTAGGCTTACGTGAATCTCGGCCCTTTGCTGCTATGCGGCATACTGGAATTTTCATATTATTGAATGGTCAGGAACAGGAAGTTCCATATAATAAAAAATAAGCACCAGGATGGCGCTATATAAGACATGCAAGAGCACAAAGACCTAATGTTCCAATAAAAAACCCCGGCAGGATGCCGGGGTTTTTTATTTGTATAAGCTATTTAAATAATAGCTTGTTCTTTTAAATGAGATAGTGCAGCAAGAATATATGATGAGTTGAAGGTTACATCGGTATAGGTTGATGGAGATCGACTTCCAGTTTCCTTAAAAATCTTATAAAAATTATCAACTTCATCAGTGCTTAAAGGGCGAATATTATCTTTGTTATTGTGAACAAATAATTTTCCGTCCTCACTAAACATAATAAATTTAGATTTTCTAGATTCAGTTTCTAAATTAACTGGTGTAGAAAAAAATTTAACGAGAGTTTCATATAGATTAATATTCATGTAACTTAACCCTTTGTTTTCATGTATATATTTTTTCGATAAGCTCTCAATACTCATAGAAATAGCTTCTCTGGCTAAAAATGATTTCGTTCTTTGACTCTTTTCAGCCAGTTGATCTAACTGTTTTTCTAATTCTACAGGTAATCGAAGCATCAACATTATAAACAACCCAATCTAAATGTATATCAATTAGAGTATATCATTAAGATGGTAGTTTCAAATTTTTTGAACCGCTCTTTCTCTGATTTCAGGGGTATATTTTAATTTGATCCACCACTGACTTGCATCAAGGCAAGGGTTTTACCTTGGGTAGCACGGATTGCTCCTCCTGCAAGTGGAATCCAGTCTATTTGTGATTTAAAAATGGAACTCATAGAACCATGACGTTCAGGTGAACACCAGACCATACCTTCAGACCATGCAAGAAGCTCATGCAGTTCTTTTACTTTTGGATGCTCAGTATCCGCATCTTCTGGCAAAGGAAGGCCCCACAAGTGATAGATACAGATAAAGCACACATATGGAGGTGCTTTGTCACGGTTAAAATGGGAAAGAAAATGTCCACCAGATCTTGAGCACAGGCAGGTTAAGTATAAAAATAACGTGATCGAATGTAATCATGGCAAGCTAAAGCGGATCATTAGGGCCACTTTAGGATTCAAATCGATGAAGACGGCTATGCCACATGCATCTATTCAGATGGCATTAAACACCGATGATGTACAGACGAAGTAGTAGCAGCCGATCCTACTAAAAGAATAGCAAACGATAAAAACAGCGATAAGCATGTTTTTAACCACTGCATAAAAATAGACCAAAAATTAAGCTTTTTTAGTTTTACAGATTCGAAAATAAATAGTAATAATTCATGAATAGTAGCCGAAGCTACCATTCATGAATCCAAATCATACTATTTTAAAAAACTAATTCGATGCCTGCACCATATTTCCATCCCTTTTCAGACTCTGTTGCCTCTTGCATAGAAGTGGCTTTCTGTCCTTTTTCATATTG
>NZ_JARDAL010000080.1:0-7667 GCF_048957595.1 Acinetobacter sp. AS5
AAGCCTTCGACTTAACCTTCTTTTACATCAATAATGGCTTCATTTAATGTCAGCATACTTTTTAAAACACCACCTTATTCTGATCAGTATTTTGACTAAAACACGGCGCTGTTAATTCAGTAACCGAACGTCCAGTGAGTAAACTCAATATCAAAGCTAATTTTGCGCGTAAAATTAAGCTGGTATCAGCCTTAGATGGTTGACAGAGCCTAAACACATCTTGAATCGAATTTAATGACAATCGCCATTTGGTCCAAACTAAACCAACATTTGCAGCTTCAATATGTTGAGAAGTAGACTTAGATGCATAAAGCCCTCGAATTAAATCGGATTGTTCGGCCAAAAAAAATGTAAACAATGGCTCCAATGGTGTTTCATCTTCTTCAATCTCATCATCCTCAAATACTTCAGAGACTAGACCACGATGAATTTCATCTACATCCTCTAAAGGTTGGATAGCAATACTTAATGAGCCGTATCGTTGCAAGATCAGTTTTTGATGCTTTAACCCTATACGGTGTAAAAACTCTCGACGTTTTTTCTTATTTTTTAGTCGATTCTTTTGCCAAATTTGGGATAAAAACAGCTTTAATGTATAAAAAACATCATTTAATCGTTTATCTTCAGAACCAGCAGACATCAGATGAATCAGTTGTTTCGGTCCGTTTTTAGTCAGTAATTTTTCGACTTGTTCTAAAATATCCTCATTACTTGGATCACCCAACAGCCTGATCGCTAAAAAGGCGTTATACACACGAGATCCTTTTTGATCTTTCAGCTTTATGCTTCCATCACCCTTTAAATAATGACTATAAAGCTTTAGAGTATGTACATTTTTTTGAAAGTAAAATATTTGCTCTAAAAACCAAATGATTACAGTATCAAAACGCTCATTATTTCGACTTCGTCCTGCTTGAATCAATAGCAAATCACAAATTCCACTGTCTCCAGTGTATGGACGTAATGGCGTGAGTTTATGTTTGTTTCTATCTGTTGTTTCTGAGAAAAAATGTGAATGTTGATCAGAATCCTGTAATGTACTAATTATCTTTAAAGTATTAAGCTCATTACGAAATATTGGTAATTCATGATCACCAATCAATGTGAAAATTCGCTGACAAATGACAACAATACCAGCTAAGCTATAGTGTGCACGCAACAAAAATAATGCTTGGATCAGTTCTTTTTCTTCTATATTTTCATGCTGCTTCATCCATTCTATGAGCTGCTTAAAATAAATATTCATAAACTGCTCCGAATACGATAGACTCTTGCCTTCTTCAAGTCTGTTAAAGCCAAAGCAACTTCTGCCATTGGTGCCACACGAACAATTTGCTGCTGATATTTTTGATAAAGTTCCTCCAGTCGAGGTAAAAATACAAAAAAGTCAGCTAAATGAAAATATGGTTGCACAGACTTGCCCAGCTCTTTTACTTTAATTTTTTCTAATGGCAAAAGCTTCTGGGCGATATAACCTGCTAAAATATTTTCGATTAAAAAAGTACCACTCACCACCGGTGGTGCCCAATCTACCAATTTTTGAACAAAGGAAATCGGTAGTTTTTTTAAAAAATGCTGTGTATGAAAAAATAAAGGCATTTCTTCTAGATCTAAATGCTTTAGTCGAAGTTCTTTTGCAACAACCATCTTATCCTGCACTTTATCCACTTTAGCCCAGTGTCTTCTTTTCACACTGTCCTTTAGAGTTTTTACATCACATAAATCCCTAGCGACAGCACGCAGTAACTTACGATATGTCGCGAGCAGTAGTAGTGCTTGATTTTTAATTTCTTCTGAAAACCTACTCTTTTCCCCATTAAGTAACATCATTTTCAAAACTAAAACAGGGCATGGTTTTTTAAACCTGCCTTCAGATATTGTTAATGCATCAATTATGCAATGGTACAATGGTGTCATCATTTTTTCTGCACAGTTGAGTTATTTTTAGCGTTAAAATAATAGACTAACATAGTCCCAAAATAAATAAAATTAAATCAAACAAATTTAATATCTAATAACAAAATATTTGATTTATATAATTTATTTATTAACTTTATTTTTATACCAATCCAAGAGCAAGCAACCAAGTACCAACCATCGCAAGAGCTAAAATATCACCTAAAATCATTTTGGTTTTCCTTAAATAAATTCACATTTCGCTTTTAATTATAGAAAATAAAACCCTTAAAACTTTTTTTCTAAAAACAATTATTCTTTTCTTAAAATATTTAAAAAGACTTATAAAACCACTTTAAGTTTGCTTAAAAACGCATACGCTGATTTTAATTGATTAAAATAAAACTCACGTTTTAATTTTTAGAGAAAAGTTAAAACCTTTTAAGGATTGATACTATGTATCTATTCCAACAGATAGGCGATCCCCTATGCACTCATTACCAGTTGACGCTAAATCAGCAAAACATTTTGCATCGAATCCTTTAAGTGATTGGGCAATAGGACTTGTCAAAGCTGATGCGGTGAATAACCACCTTAGTTTTGATGCTAACTGCAACCTTCAGTTAAGCACCGTTTTTGATTTTATTGCGATTGCGGATACCGAAGCAGAAGACTTTGAATCGCTGTTTTTAAAAGAGTTTGGTGAGGATTTCACACCATTAAGTCACCTTGAATATGAATCAGTGAATAGCTTGGCTGAAATGATTACATCGCAATATGACACGGCGATCGAAACCGTTAGACACATCATTATTGAACGTGAATTGAACTAAGGATCTGGACGCATGAATAAGCTTGTACTTGCCATTGAGTCAGGGCGTATTACTGACGGAGAAGTTTTATTTTTACAGTTGAATCAGCTTAAATCTGGTCAAATACCCGATATGGTAAGTAGACAGCAATTTGCTGAATTATCTGAAATGGTCAATGCCTTTCAGGATGTATGGATGGATGAACCAGTATCTTTTTTTCAGCCTATCCAAGACTTTTTAAAAGCGATTGATTTAGAAGTCTACAATGATTTCAGCACTGATTTTGACTTGTGGTACTACTACGAAGCACCAGAGCAAAAATACGAAGCAACAGTAGCAACTAAACCATTATTTTCGGCACCAAAACTCACCGCTACTGGTGAAGTCTACAACTGTCTATTGACCGTTGAACAAGCTCAAAACTATCTAAATAAGGCAATTCAATTTGCTCGTGACCATAACATGCCAGTGCCAAAGTCATGTAATGAACCGTTTATCGTCACAGATGGTTTAGAGGTTGGATCTGAGTTGATCTACTCAGGCGTAGGCACAGATAAAGCCGTATATACGGCAATACAGCTCATACAAGAGGCAATACTCAATAATGCTGGTAAAGAGCATGTGTTATGCCTAAGACGTTTTTCAAACAGCTTAAAACCATTGTTAAAGTCTGCATTAGGTAAGGAAGTTTACTTAACCAATTGCACACTAGGGAAGCTGGCAGATCTTCTTGATCGCCCTGAAACATGGTCAGAGTTCACAGAACACTTTAAACAAAACTAATCAAGCTCATGGCTTAAAACTTGGAGATACGACAATGCAACTACACAATTTGAATCCTGGTACCGATACAGTTCGCCACCTTTTGAAAACCGAGAGTGCTACATATAGTGGCGTTCCATCATGTGTGATCAATATCATTGGGCAAGCAAAAAAGACTGTTCCCAACTTTATTGAAGTGATTTTTGTTGAGGTTGTATTGTTTCATCCCAAAGATGGCGAAGTATACGAAATTGAAGTGAGTGCACCGTTACAGGTTGATCCTGTTGCCGAAGCTCACCGTATTGGAATGTTCAATCCAAGTGAAGCTAGAGCACTTATTGAGGGTGAAGTGCTGGATGTAGCAATCAATCTACAACGCAAGGCAATTGAGGAAATGATTGAATATGATTTGCTCTCAGAAGACGGTCTGGAGAAGTTCAACGCATGGAATGGGATCTCACCTGAAAGCCTATTGCTTGAAAGCTTTGAATGCGTGACCGAATACAACGGACTTCACAGCACACACTTTATGGCCAGCAAGGTGAAGCAAAAAGTAACCAATTACCTTAAAAGAGATTTGTTCTAATCAGATCCATAAAAAAGAGAGGTTTGCCCTCTCTTTTTTATGGCCATAGATTTATGGCCGTAAACGGTGTTTTTTAATTGATTAAAAAGGTTTTGGATTATTCAACCCATGAGATTAAATGAGGTGAGAAAGCCAAGTACTCCAGCTATACACATCACGAAAACAGCCCACAAAGATTGAGCGCCGTTAAACTGTAATGGCTTGGAATCATCAATCAACTTGAACACCCTTAAGATCCGCTGCATCACATTGTTTACACCAATCACAAAAAAGCCATAAATCACAGTAATGATTAGAAAATCATGTTGCTGGGGATGGTTACTTGCAAGCTTCAACATATATAAGTAGGCAAATATTGCTATTGAAGAAAGCGCATAAAAATATGCAAATACACAAGGCAGATAAATAAGCAGATCTTTAGTTGTCGCACGTATATGTTCTGAACGCTCATTTGATTTTTTCATTTAACAATATCCTCATTACAGATTTTTATAGCATTGGTATTTGTTCGATCAGTTGAGAACATAACTGAATGTTGTTTTTTCATAAGCATATCGACATCATCATTTATGAGTAGAGGTAATAAGGAATTTTAAAGGTTGAGCCATATTCCACTACACCAAGTTTTAAGCGTTGTGCTTATTTAATTTAATTATAGTGAAAAAGTTAGCTTATAAATTTTAAAAAAAAATTAATGACCATGGTTTTTATTAAAATATCTATATAGACAATTAAGCTAATTAGGTGGGCAATTATGAATATGTTGGTAAATATAAAAAGAGAAGTGCAAGCATCTGAATTAGACTTTATTGAAGTCGAAAAGCTAATTTTGCAATGCGAAAAAGCAAAATCGTCAATAAAGGTTATTTATGAAAGCATCAAAGATATTGAACTTGATGCTTACCAGATTGTGAGTGCAATCACCCGAAAATCATATTCATCATCATTCAATACTGAAGAATCTGCTTTAAAACAAATATCGTCATGCTTCTGGAGGAAGTTAACTGAGATCATCAATCTTAGAAACTTTATATCTGAAAAAGAATATGATGCGTTGTCAGATAAAATTGCTCGTCATGAAATTGAAGATTTCACGATGGATAACGTGAATGTATTTTTAGAATCTATCTGGTCTACGCGCCACATGGCATATGCTCGTAAAGTTGATTCATTGTTTTGCCAATTATCAAGCAAATACAAAACCAATCTTGGTGCTGGTATTAACCCGTGCGTGATCATTCATCACAATAGCTACCATTCTTATTGCAGACGAGATAATTTAGTGGAAGAAGTACGCTTTATAGCAAGGCAGTTATTTGGCAAGCCTTTAGACCACACTAGATTAGATAAACTCAGGTTAGATCGTGGTATCTGGCATAGCATTGATGATAATTTATTACGCATTAAGATCTACGAAAACGGTAACTGTCATATCTTGTTTAATCAATGCGTAGTTGATCGCATTAACCAGGTATTAAACCTGTTATATCCGAATCAAATTGGCATAGATCCAAATGTAAAACACAAACGCCGTGCGTATGATGAACCCATTTTATAAAGCTCATTAAAAAACCCTCAATTGTTATTGTTGTTTTTTTTTAGATATATACGGTACTAATTTTGCGATCGTGCCACTGGTGAACATACACTGACCATATCACTATGGATACTTGGGATAAATCATATCCCTTAAAGGCAGATTTAAATTTAGACTCCATTTTTCGGAGCTGCATTCTCTTATCACGAGATGGCTCTAATTCAATATCCCCAATGAATTGAGAATTGCAATAAGATCTTGTTCAGGTGTATCAGCAAGCACCGTCACGTTATAGCCACCGCTAAACTGGTGTAATTCAGCACAGTGCTCAACATCAGACGCCGTGAGTACCAATTCAACATCAAAATATTGAATCACTTTAAGCACCTGGTACTTTGCTTTAAAGAATCCGTTGTTTTCAGCTAACTTCATCGCTTCAGCAATGGTGATGTTTTCAAGCACAAGACGGTCTTGAGCTGGTTCATCTTCATATGTTTTAAAACTTAACAATTTAATTAAACTTAATTAATTAACTAATTGCTCGTTAAATTATTCTTAATGCATTACGGCGATACGGCTAATAGAAAAATCATATTAATACGCAAGCGATGTTTTTTAATTGATTAAAAAAAGATTGAAAATCTTATTTTTCGAGAAAAGTTTGCCAGGTTGTGTTTTCCCATAAAATGAAACTATCAAAAGCAGAAAGCTTAAAACTTGGAGTGAACAGCATGTCAAATTTAAACGCTCAATCAGTACAGTTACAAGGCACTTTATACATCGGTTTCCCTAAAACTTTTAGCGGTGCTCACATGGAAACATTGTTTGATGAAATCTCAGATTACATCGACAACAACTGTGATTTAACCCTTGCGGATCTTCAAGCGGATAGTGACTATGCTCAACTTCAATTTCAACAGCACATGCCGACATTGGCTGATAAAACAAATTTCTTCTTCATGGACGTTGAAATCTACGTTGCAACATTAAAAGAAAACTTTGGTCATACATCAGTACTCGACCAAGTTACCTCAGTAAATATCTTTGGCAAAAACCTTGAAGACATTTGCACGTTAATGGCTCAAAACGGCTACGCATACGACCGTATAGAAGATTGTTGGTCACGCGAACTTTCTTAATTCAATTCACCCATACGCACGGATAACGTGCGTATGCCACTGAATCACATTTGAGGATATAAACCATGCAAAACCTAATTACAGCGCATTGCGAGCTAACCATCAAACATGATGAAAAACAGCAAAAAAATGTCGGGCCTGTTGTTGTGACGTTTGGGGCGATCTTTACTGCTGAGTCGGTGAATGAACTGTTTTGCGCTATATGCCAAGACGGAATCAGATTTAAAGCAATCTATAACCCCGACAATATGTATTTTTTACGCCATGAGCTAAGCCCAATTGCTGATTTGTCAGTTAAGACAGACCAAGACGGCAACATTATTGTCAGTGTGATTGCATCCACTAGCCCATATTTTGAGATCAAAGTACTAAAAAATGGTTTTACCAACTCAGACACCTTAAATAGTTCTGCGATTCGCACGTTGGTTCGCAACCATCAAAGCCCATTCCAAGAGCAAATTTCTGACTACTTTGAAACAGACCAAATTTTTAAAACCATGCAAGCAATTTTTGCACACACGTATTTAAGCCGATAAGGAACTTCACCATGACGACCGCTACTGCTACCGCTGAAAAGACCGTGTTCAAACGTGAAACGTTGGAGCTGAAGAACATCCATGTTTACACCCAAAACGACCGCATTAACCAAAAGAGTCGCGTTGGCGACCGTGCATACGACAATGGATTAGTGAAAGACATCCTGTTCAGCCCTATGCTTTGGGCTACCCCTGAATTTTCATCTAGCTATGTTACTCAGATTCAAATTAAAGGCACACGCATTTATGATTCACTTTGCAGTTATACTGGCGTTCGCACCTATTTTTATAAGTTGTCAGACAGTGAGTTTGGGTGCATGTATTGATGTGGTTCCGTTAATTAGACCACTCAATCTAGTTTTATAAGTGATAAATCCGCTCTAAATATTTAAATTATGC
>NZ_JARDAL010000081.1:0-7276 GCF_048957595.1 Acinetobacter sp. AS5
CAATATGAAAAAGGACAGAAAGCCACTTCTATGCAAGAGGCAACAGAGTCTGAAAAGGGATGGAAATATGGTGCAGGTATCGAATTAGTTTTTTAAGGTGATATGACTTAGTATCATGAATGATAGCTTTGGCTATCATTCATAAAATTATTGCTATTTAATTTCGAATCTGTAAAACTAAAAAAGCTTAAATTTTGGTCTTATCTCTATGCAGTGGTTAAAAACATGCCTATCGCTGTTTTTATCGTTTGCTATCCTTTTAGTAGGATCGGCTGCTGCTGCTTCGTCTGTACATAAGCGGTGTTTAATGCCATCTGAACAGATGAAATCCATGCAAATGGAAGCATCTCAAAACCAGGATATGATGCATACCGACTGTATGAAAGTTGAAGCAAAGGTCAAAAAAACGCTACATGATCCTTCCTGTATGTCTGAGCAAGATTGCATTATGTCTTTTGCCAAAATTGCGTACGCCAGTGATCCTCAAAGCATTTTGCACTCAACGGTATTCTCACCCGTAGAGCGATCAGTCTTTTATTTTCCAGATCAAAATCTTCCTGCTCCATACCCTTCAGGTTTATGGAAGCCCCCACGCTCTAACTAATTTGATAATTCTTCGTCATTCATAGAGTTTTCTATGGATGTTCTACACGTGCGCGTGTATATCATTTTAGAGCTAAAAATATGAACTTTTATAAAGAAAAGCTATCCCCGGGGGGGAGATGGCAGATAGCTACGATCTGTTTCTCTTTGATCTATGGTCAAGCTTATGCCGAGCCACTGACATTGGATACAGCTTTGAAGCTTGCTGAGCAATATGCACCTACCCTAAGAGCAAATAGTGCTCAGATTGAGGGAGCTGAGAATATGGTTTCAGCTTCAGGTATTTTACCCAACCCTAAACTATTTGTGGGCTTAGATAATTACCCTATATCTGGTGATGCTGCATGGTCAATCACACAGGAAGGTATGACTATGCAGAAAATTGGTGTTATGCAAGATTTTCCAAACCGCGCCAAAAGACAAGCCGAGGTCGAGTTAGCAAAAGCTGAATTGGGTTCAGTCACTGCTCAAACTGAGATTCTACGTATTGAGTTACGTCAAAAAGTTGCATCTGCTTGGTTTAAACGTTTTTATCTTGAGCGTAAATTGGCGCTATACGATGAACTGTTTTCAGAGAATCGATTACTTTCTCAGATGACCCAAACACAGGTCACCTCTGGTCGAACTATGGTTGCTGATGCACTTGATCCAAGACTTGAAAGTAATGTTCTACTCGATCAAAAAGATGATTTACTTCGAGATTTAAAAAAGGCCAAGTTAGAACTACATCGACTGGTAAGTGCAGAACCAACTGAAAACATCTCTCAAATTGAAACCTTATCTACCCAAGCACCAATAATCTCTCTTGATACATCAAAGTTGTATCATCACTTGCACCAACATCCTGAGTTAAAAGTTTATCAGGCTGAAAAGAAAACGGCTGAAGCAAAACTTAGGCAAGCTCAAGCTTTGCAAAAACCAGATTGGGGCATTGAGTTTGCTTATCAGCATCGAGCACCTGAGTTTGGCGATATGATCGGTGTGCAACTGACAACTGAACTCCCTGTTTTTTCAAAAAAACGGAGTGGTCCACTCATTCAAGCAGCTTTAGCTGAACAAAACCGGATTACTGCCGATCAAGAGGTTAAGTATCGTGAATATCTCACCTTGTTAGATGAAGGGTTATCTGATCTTGACGCTCTTGACCAACAAATTAATCGCACGATGCAAAAGAGTATTCCTCTTGCCAAACAAAAAGTGAATTTACAGTTAGCAACTTATCAAGCGGGGAAAACTAATTTGACCAATATCATTGCTGCCCGACAAGCTCTTCTAGAACAACGATTGCGTCTCATTGATCTTCAACAACAACAGGCTGTGACTAAAGCCCAACTTTATTTTGCCTTTGAAGAACCAACCTTAAACTATGTTGAGGAGCAGCCATAATGTTAAAAAATAAATTGGCAGTGACTGTCATAGGAGTTGCCACAATTAGTTTGGTTGCAGGTGGTGGTGCTGGATATTGGATAGCACATCAGAAAGACAATCCTCAATCGACATCGGCAAGTCAACAACAGGATGCCAAAGTGTTGTATTGGTACGACCCAATGAAGCCTGAACAGCATTTTGATAAGCCAGGTAAGTCTCCATTTATGGACATGCAACTGGTACCTAAATATGCAGATGAAAATGCAGCGATGACCGATGAAAGTCGTCCTACAGTCAAAATAGATCCATCTATTCAACAAAATTTAGCCATCCGTTACGGCACTGTTGAACAGGCTGTAATTGGAAATGCCATGTTTACTAATGGCATATTACAAGCAAATGAACGGCAAACAGCTATTTTACAAACTAGAGCAAGTGGCTTTGTTCAGCGAGTGTATGGGCATGCTGTAGGAGATATGGTAAGGCAAGGGAGTCCTATTGCTGATATTTCAATACCCGAATGGACTGGAGAGCAAACTGAATTTTTAGCTGTGCTCCGTACTGGAGATCGTTCCCTTATTCAAGCAAGCCGTCAACGTTTGCAGCTTTTAGGAATACCACAAAATGTGATTCATCAAGTTGAGCGAACTCGTCGAGTGCAATCTAATATAACTTTGCAAGCTCCCATTAGTGGATTTATTGATTCACTAGAAGTCCGCAATGGAATGGCTTTAGCTATGGGGCAAACGCTGGCCATCATTAAAGGGATTAACCCAATCTGGTTAGAAGCAGCAATACCTGAAACACAAATTGCTGGAATCAAACGAGGAAGTAAAGTCGAAGTTACTTTTACAGCATACCCTCAAATAGTCTCGGGTAAAGTAATTGATATCTTACCTACCTTAGATACTACTAGCAGAACCATAAAAGTTCGTATTGAATTACCTAATAAAGAGGCACAGCTCAAACCGGGGATGTTTGCCTCTGTCAAACTATCTAGCAATCCTCAAAGCAGTTTAATAGTTCCAGAGCAGGCTGTTATCCGTACAGGCACCCGTAATATTGTCATTGTGGCTCATGAGCAAGGACGTTTTGAACCTGTTGTTGTTCAGTTAGGGCAAAGTGATGGAAATAAGATTGCAATTTTAGAAGGTTTGAAAGTAGGTCAAAAAGTTGTAATTTCAGGACAATTCTTGATTGACTCTGAAGCAAATTTACAGGGCGTACTTGATAAGCTGAATACTGGAAAATCTATTACCCCCTCTCAAGCAGTTAAGACATCAAAATATCAAGGCATTGGAAAAGTTGAAAAAGTCACAGCTCAGGAAGTTACTATTTCACATCAGGCTATTCCTGAGTTGGGTTGGGGTGCTATGACCATGAGCTTTAAACAGCCAGTACAGCCATTTACTCAGATTCAGCAAGGTGACCAGGTCAACTTTAGTTTTACAAAAGTTGGAGATGCTTATGTCATTTCTGACATTTCAAAGATGTCTATGACATCTATAAAGAACTAACGGGAGAACTATTATGATCGCCCGTATTATTCGTTTTTCAATTTTGAATCGAGTATTTGTATTACTAGCTGCTTTAGTTCTGGCTATCTGGGGGACTTGGGCTGTTAAAAATACTCCTGTTGATGCTTTACCAGATTTATCTGACGTACAAGTCATTGTACGAACTAATTTTCCCGGTCAGGCACCACAGATTGTTGAAAATCAGGTGACTTATCCTTTAACAACCACCATGTTATCAGTGCCTGGAGTTAAAGATGTTCGGGGGTATTCTTTTTTTGGTGATTCGTTTGTCTATGTCATTTTTGACGAACATACAGACCTCTACTGGGCACGGTCACGTGTTTTGGAATACTTGAATCAGATACAAGGAAATATGCCTGCGGATGCGAAATCATCATTAGGGCCAGATGCTACAGGGGTTGGCTGGATTTATGAATATGCATTAGTTGATCCAACAGGACAGCATGATCTTTCTCAGTTGAGAAGCGTACAAGACTGGTTTTTAAAGTATGAGTTGAAGACATTACCCAATGTGGCTGAAGTTGCCACGATTGGGGGAATGGTGAAGCAATATCAGGTTGTTTTAAACCCAAGCAAAATGGCGTCATTAGGTATTACTCAAGATAATGTCATTGAAGCGATTCAAAAAGCTAATCAAGAAACGGGTGGTTCAGTCTTGGAAATGGCTGAAACCGAATATATGGTACGAGCCACTGGTTATTTAAAAACATTAGATGATTTTCGCCAGATCCCACTACGGACAAATCGTTTTGGTGTTCCAGTTACTTTGGGTGATATTGCAACGATACAGCTTGGACCAGAAATGCGTCGTGGTATCAGTGAACTGAATGGACAAGGTGAAACTGTTGGTGGCGTTGTGATTTTACGAGCAGGTAAAAATGCACGTGAAACTATTGCTGCTGTTAAAGTAAAGCTCGCGGAATTACAACAGAGCCTACCAAAAGGTGTGCAGGTGGTTCCCGTATATGATCGTAGTCAATTGATCGATCGGGCTATAGAGAATCTCAGCCATAAATTGATTGAAGAGTTCATTGTCGTGGCATTAGTCTGTGGACTTTTCCTCTGGCATTTACGTTCAGCAATGGTGGCTATTGTTTCTCTACCACTTGGGATTTTATCGGCTTTCCTGGTCATGTATTATCAGGGGTTAAATGCCAATATTATGTCTCTGGGTGGTATTGCCATTGCGATTGGGGCCATGGTCGATGCTGCGGTGGTAATGGTAGAAAATGCACACAAACATATAGAAGCTTGGCAGCATGAGCATCCTGATCAAATCTTAGCACCACAAGAACGTTGGGATATTATTGCTCGGTCAGCCAGTGAGGTTGGTCCAGCTTTATTTTTCTGTCTACTCATCATTACCTTATCCTTCATTCCTATTTTCACCTTGCAGGCACAAGAGGGACGCTTGTTCTCACCATTGGCATTTACCAAAACTTATGCCATGGCAGCGGCAGCTGGTTTATCCATTACGTTAATTCCAGTATTGATGGGGTATTGGATCCGCGGGAAATTACCGTCTGAACAACGTAATCCACTAAATCGTTTTCTCATCAAAATATACGGTCCTATGTTGGATAAAGTTTTAGCTTATCCAAAGACGACATTACTGGTTGCATTGCTTATTTTTCTAGTGAGCCTTTACCCTCTGACCCGTTTAGGTGGAGAATTTTTACCTAAAATGGATGAAGGCGATTTACTATATATGCCGTCGGCTTTACCGGGATTGTCCGCAGCCAAAGCTTCTGAACTGCTACAGCAAACAGATAGGATGATTAAAACCATTCCGGAAGTTGCAACGGTATTTGGTAAGGCTGGACGAGCTGAGTCAGCTACAGACCCAGCGCCTTTGGAGATGTTTGAAACAACAATTCAATTTAAGCCTCGATCTGAGTGGCGTGCTGGGATGACACCTGAAAAATTGGTGAAAGAACTTGATAAGGCAGTTCAGGTGCCGGGTTTAACGAATATTTGGGTACCGCCTATTCGTAACAGGATTGATATGTTGGCGACTGGGGTTAAAAGTCCCATCGGAATTAAAATTTCAGCAAACAATTTACAAGATATTGATCGGGTCGCACAACAAGTTGAACAAGCAGCTAAAACGGTATCTGGTGTTAGCTCAGCTTTAGCTGAACGGCTCACGGGTGGCAGGTATATTGATGTTGATATCAATCGTATGCAAGCTGCACGATATGGTCTTAATATTGATGATGTACAGCAAATTGTGTCATCAGCGATAGGTGGAAAAAATATTGGTGAAACTGTTGAGGGATTAGCAAGATATCCTATTAATGTACGTTATCCACGAGAGATTCGAGACTCACTGGAAGCTTTGAGAAATTTACCTGTTGTTACCGAGTCAGGTCAGCAAATTATCTTAAGTAGCGTTGCCAATATCCAGATTACAGATGGCCCTCCAATGCTGAAGAGCGAAAATTCCCGCCCTAGTGGTTGGGTCTATATTGATGTGCAAGGACGTGACTTAGCTTCAGTTGTACAAGATTTGAAACAAACCATTGATTCGCAAGTCAAACTTTCTCCTGCTATGAGCATCAGCTATTCAGGCCAGTTTGAGTTTATGGAACGTGCAAATGCTCGACTAAAAGTAATAATTCCAATTACTTTGATGATCATTTTTCTATTGCTCTACCTGATCTTTAGACAAGTACAAGATGCTGCTCTGATTATGTTGACTCTACC
Organism: Acinetobacter sp. AS5; assembly: GCF_048957595.1. NCBI lineage: Bacteria > Pseudomonadati > Pseudomonadota > Gammaproteobacteria > Moraxellales > Moraxellaceae > Acinetobacter > Acinetobacter sp. AS5. The sequence continues at coordinate 6,216 of NZ_JARDAL010000081.1, forward strand.
TTTTGCCTTAATTGGTGGTATTTGGGCCATATACTTGAGTGGCTATAACTTTTCAGTGGCAATTGCTGTTGGTTTTATTGCACTTGCGGGTGTTGCCACAGAGTTTGGAGTGGTCATGCTATTTTATTTAAAACAAGCGATAGATCATACCCAACAACATTTACCTTCTTCAGCAGCGTCTTTAACGGTGCAACAACTCAATGATGCAATCCGAACAGGAGCTGTACTACGCGTTCGTCCTAAAGCCATGACGGTTGCCGTCATTTTGGCAGGCTTAATTCCTATACTTTTAGGGACTGGGACAGGTTCCGAATTGATGAGCCGTATTGCTTTACCTATGGTTGGGGGCATGATTTCAGCTCCTCTACTGTCAATGTTTGTTATCCCAGCTGCATATCAGCTTTTAATCAAAAGAAAACTATCAACACATTGATCGTTTTATTATTTCGTCTAAAGAGGTTTTATTATGTTGAAATTTATGAAAATTATTGCTCTTGTTACCACCATTGCTGCATTAAGCGCATGTAGTAAAAATGAAGCATCAGAGCAGAAGAAAGCAGACGCACCTATGGAGCAGATGAATAAGGAGTCTTCTACCGCTACAACGGCTCAAGCCGTTGGCGTGATTACTGCTATTGATACGAAAGAAAATATTTTAACACTCGACCATGAAGCAATTCCTGCACTTAAATGGCCTGCAATGATGATGGGCTTAAAAGTTGCTGACCCATCCTTATTAAATGGTTTAACTGTAGGGGATAAAGTTGAATTTGAATTAAAAGCAGAAGGAGAAAATTATATAATCATCGCTGTAAAGCCTAATAATTCATAATGTACTAGTATATGGTGCCAATAGTGTTATATCCTTTAGACGCTATTGGCATTTTTATAGAAGTTAAATAAGATCGCTTTAAAAATTCCAGTTTATATAGTTCAATTCTTGAATTTTATTTTATCAATTCCACTGTAAGGCAAGAAAGCATTTGAACCGTACCGGGTTTGTCGGAGACTTTTTTATTTAAGTTAGGCCACCTGACCTAACGGGTTAATCTTATCATAGT
>NZ_JARDAL010000082.1:0-7245 GCF_048957595.1 Acinetobacter sp. AS5
AAAAAATAATTATAAATTTTTGGTTCATGAACCTAATGAATTTATTGATACTTTTATAAAATAGAGTTAATTTGTCCGAGAGATATGGGTAGATATCTATTTTTGGTCTTTTTAGTGATTAGAGATATGACCATTGTCATCAAATTTTAAGGAATTCCTTAAGTTTTTTTCTTATAATTCAATAAAATAATTTTGAATACTCAAAAATTAAATGTAATATAAGTCACATTATGAACCGTTAAGTGAAATACGTTTTGCTTAAACGAATGATTGAGTTAGATCATCTAAATGATGATCGTGCTAGAAGACTCAGGTTTTACACCAAAATATTTGGCAGACTTTATTTTAAATACAATCCTAAACTGAATATAAAAAACCTTCGGAGGGCTTATTTGGCCAAACTAACCATCAACCTGAAAAAACTAAATTCTTACGCTAAGTATTTTTTCTAAAAGACACCGTACATATAGCATTACTTTATGTTAATAAAAATTTAGCATCATTTTTGACGCTTATTTGTTGTATGTGCAAAAGCAAGACATTTTAAATAAAGAATCTTTTAATATGAAAGTTACATATCCAGAGACAGGTATATACGAGCACGAACTCAAAGCAATTGATAAGATTAAAAAGGTCTTTGATCGTGGCGAAAAAACTAAAAACTGGCGAGCATATGCTGGTTTTGAATTTATGCATAAAAATGGAAAAAAAGCAGTAGCGAAAGGTAGTTCTGAGAAATTTGAATATGATCTCCTAATTATTACTCATGCAAACATTTTGGTCATTGAATTCAAGGACTGGAACGGTAAGGAAATTACAAAAGTTGCAGGAAAATGGTACGTAGGTAATAAAGAGCAAGATTCATGCCCTGTAGCTAAAAATGTAAAAAAAATGCAAATTATAGTTAATAAACTAAAGGATAAAGTTTCAGAAAAGAAAGCTAAGGGCATTACATTTCATTACCAAAGTGTTTCTCACTTTGTTGTCATGTGTGGTAAAGCAGATTATTCGCGCCTGCCTCCAGAAGATTTAGAGCACATTCTTTCGATAGATGAGTTTATACAATTAGCTCAACAGAAGAATTTTAATAATATGTTCCGCAAGCATCTGGAACGTGATGGTCGCATATATGATATTAAAAAAGAATATCACGCCATTATTGATGAAATTTTTGCGCCTGACCAAATTCAACCACGCTCTTTGATTATTAATAATCATGAACGAGGTGACTTGATCTTACCGCATCCTAAAAAGATTTATAGCGAGTATAAAGCGCATTCATTGACCATCGTTGGTGAAAAATCTTTAATGCGTTGTTGGGATTTTAATGAATTCAAGTTGAGTAACTCAAGAATGAGTCAGCCTCAACATCGATTCAACTTGATCTGCAATGAGCGCCGGGTTTTCCAAAAAATTAAAACAGAAAAGCCTGATCTTTATCAAAGTTGTTTGCACCCGATTACAAACCCAAGTCTTGATGACATGACATCAAAATATAATGAGTTGTATGAGTTGCCTGAGAACAGCTATCGAGTCAACGAATTCATCGGCGCTTATGCTGAGAAAATGTCTGAATCTGAGAAATTGGATTTATTCCAGATTTTGCTTGGTAAATTTAATCACCTACATCAAATGGGAATTACTCATGGTGATGTGGGTGATCATAGTGTGTGGATCTCTTATAAAAAGGAGATATTGCTATCCAATTTTTCGGCAGCAAATGATCAAACACAGCCCTCGAAAATTGACCCTGAACTGGCTAACGAACTCCCATTTTTGAATACAACAGCTCATCTTCCGAATCTTGCGCTGACAGCTGCACAAAAGGATGTGTATTGGTTAGGGCAGTTAATCCTTCATATTTGGAAGAATGCTCGACTGAGCCCACGTTCATTGAAAAAATTTAGTCTTGAGGAGCGAGATCAGAACCACTGGTTAGAGCGTATTTTAACACGAGCTTTGACAGGGAAATATGATAATGCATGTGCAGTATTCCAAGATTTCTTAGCTCAAAAACCTGCTGAACAAGTTAGTTATGAACTTGATGCAGATGTACTGAATCCATATTTAAATCAGACAAATACCTATATCAGTTACCCGATATTTGGCGCGCCTATTGATGCTAACCAAAATTTTACACTCTATGCATCAGGCAACATGTTAGTCAAAACATGGATGGGTAAAGTTGCATCTGCAATGACAACTTATCAAAAGAGTTGTTTTAAGCGATTCTTTGAAGAACTTAAAATGACGCAGGCTCTCAATTTGCCATACCTTCCTAAGATTATTGATTTTGGTTTATCAACTAGCACAGCATGTGTGTATCTAGTAACTGAAATGGTAAAGGGTGAAGCTTGGTCAACGGTTATTGAGGGCTTAACTGAGGATGAAAAAAATGAACTTTCACTTCAGTTATTGCATTCTCTGAAAAAATTTCATGAGCATGGCTTTCAACATGGAAACTTGGATGATGAAAAGATTCTAGTAGATAAAACAAACTTGAAAGTTAGTTTTAATGATTGCTTCCATCCTGAAGTACCACAACCTGATTCTTCTAATGCTTATTTCCCATCTGATATTGAAGATCCAACAGTCATTCAGTGTGACAACTTTACTGCATTGAACTTAATCGCAGATCTATACGATATAGACTTGGCTGTGGATGATGTGGCTTCAATGGATCCTACTTTATCCTGGCTAAATACAGCCTTGAGCATAGAAGGAATGGAAGATCCAAGTGTACGCTATATTGATAATTCTCGCTTTATAGAGGCATTTGAATGTAAGGGTACTATTGTAAAAGAAGCTCCTCAGATTAGTATTTATACAAGTAAGGTTGAGACGCCCTTTACGATTTATCCCGAAAACGGCAAAGTTTATATCCAACTTGAGGCAGCAAGTGAGGGGGATTTTCGATTTACACTTAGCGGAATCAATGGCATGTTAAAAGGGTTTTATAAGCCCCATGAAAATCAATTAAGTTTCCTTGATTTTGTCAAAAAACAAGACCTGTGGTGGAAGGCTAGTAAGGATGCAGATCTGACTATTGATGTTAGCATTGAAGTCCACCCGATATCTGGGATGAGTAAGCGTGACAACATTGTAGAGTTAAATGACTTCTTAGCAAAAGATCAAAACTTTAAGGATGCTATTGAACAGTTTAAGCAAGAACAGCTCAAAAGGACTCAAGAGAAAGAGGAAACATTACGGGCTCTGCGTGAACAAAAAGCATTACAAGAAGAGATAGGCGATGTTATAGCTACTGATGAGCTTATGGCACAGCCAATGAGTCATCTGCCTACACATAGCCACTTAATTGATATTGAAACGAAAGAGTTGTGGAAAAAAGTCATGGCGACTGAGCGTCATGCACATCCTACAATCACTCTGTCTGAGCCGTTAAAGATAGTTTCGAGCAAACATTTTAAAGATTCAAAGAGTGCTATTGCATACTATGACTCTGCAGAAGATGTTTCAGCTAAATTTTCAAAGACCGATAAAGTCGATGTAATGTGCACTAAAGAAACTGGGGCGGGAGGTGATTACACTTTCTGCATAGGTACGGTGAATATTGCGCAATCAAAAGTCGGAGAATTGTGGATCGATTTTTGTAAAAAAACAAATGAAGTTCCTGAAGAAGCAACACTGTTTCTACAAAGCAAGGCAGATAAGTCATCTAATCGGAAACGTGCAGATGCTCTGACAAATATTCTGAGTAATAAGGCTGTCATTGAAAATCTCGTAGATTACTTTGAACCATCATTAGTGATTGAAGCAAAAGATTATGAGATTGAAGTGCCTGATGAAGATCTAGATCACTATAACAAATACAAAAATGGGGAATTGGTTAAAGCCCTCAATCCATTACAACGTAAAGCGTTCCGTAATGTGCTTAAGTATGGACCTGTATCACTATTAAAGGGACCACCAGGAACCGGCAAAACTGAATTTATCTCTATACTAGCTCACTATCTCTATGATAAACAAAATGTATCTAACATCTTAATTGTTAGTCAGTCGCACGAAGCTGTAAATACAAGTGTTGAGCGTATACGTCAGCTATGCACAGAGTATGACACACCATTAAGTATTGCTCGAATAAGCAATAAAGAGAGTGCTGTGTCTCCTGAATTAAAAGATGTCTATACAGGCTCAATTATTACGAGCCAGATAGAGCTGTTTAAGTCTAATATTAAAGAAAGAGTGCTTGAGCTTGCAAAAGATTTATCACTTGAAGCTGAATACTTGAGCGATCTTTATGAAATCAGAGTCACTATTTTAAATAGTCTTAAATCTGCGTATCAGTCAATCGACCAAGATGATCTTGATCAAAAGTTTAGCTTCTCATTAGAAGAGTATACCCAGGCTTTCAAATCAGCAATGCATAAGCTGAAGAGCATGTTTGACGGAAATCAAGACTTTTGGGATCAACTGGAAGACTGTATCAATGATAAAGAGATAACAGTATTAAACCAGTTAAATAAGATCGACATGATTACGTTCGCAGCACTTAATCAATACTACGGGGTATCTAATGAGGAAGGACTTAAAGCGAAAGCCTTGATCAATATTGCCCTAGATTATGAACCATTAATTGAAAGCCAAAATGCTAATTATGAAAGTTTCCTGGTCAAAACAAGGCAATTAGTCTGTGGCACATGCGTTGGTGTTGGCCAACAAAGTATTGGAATCGCCAATCACGTATTTGATTGGGTGATTATTGATGAAGCAGCACGTTCAATCGCTTCAGAATTGGCAATTGCAATGCAGTCAGGTGCACGTATTTTATTAGTTGGGGATCAAGACCAACTTCCTCCACTATATTCGAGCGATCATAAAAAGGCTTTAGCTAAGCAACTTAAGATATCAGATGATGATTTGGAAGATAAATTACAAAGCGACTTTGGCCGTATCTTTAATTCACATTATGGACTAAAGGCTAGTTCAGAACTCTTGTCACAGTACCGAATGAGTCCGAGCATCGGCGAATTAGTTTCAGACTGTTTTTATGAAGGAAAACTTGAAACTGAAGTTGTCGATTCTCGTGGTTTAAGTGATGAAGAGCTGAAAGAAATTAAGTTAAAGCGGATTGTGCCTGATAACTATGCATCCGACATCGCAATAGAATTGAATTCAACAGTTACTTGGGTGGATACTGGGAATGCTGAGCATTTCAAAATGGAGAAAGGTAGTAGTATTTATAACCCACATGAAATTAATGAAATTATCGATTTTCTTCAGCGGATTGACCAAGACAAACTCTTGTTAAATAAATTAGTGCCAGAGCCTGATTCCCTTAAAGAGCCTGCTATTGGTGTAATTTGTACCTATGCTGAGCAAAAAAACCGGTTAAGAAAAGCCTTCTCTTTGTGTGAAGTGTCAGATGCATTGAGATCAATTGTGCGTATTGATACGGTGGATAGTTATCAAGGTAAACAGAATAAGATCATCATTCTCTCAGTTACGCGAAATGATCCAACTAAGTTTCCTGCATTTTTGAAGTCACCAAATCGTGTGAACGTGGCTTTATCTCGCGCAATGGATCGTCTTGTAATCTTTGGTGCGTCAGAAATGTGGCAAGGAGTCAACAGTAACTTACCTTTAGGACGCGTATTAAATTACATCAAGTGCCGTGAAAATCAGACTTTAGAATATCGATATATTTCAAAACGCGCCATTGTCAAAATAGTACAAAACAATCCGCACATTAATAAAAATAGATCAAAAAAATATAGAAAGGCAGGGGTATAACTCATGGAAAATTCACTAAGAAGCTATCATGACGTAGATGTTACATTGCCATCACAACTATTCAATGTGGCATTTAGCTATACCACAACAGATACCTTAGATTTTATTGATTCTATGGTATTGCGCCTATTGGTAATTGCACCACTTTCTGCTGAAAAAATAGCGCGGTTCTTAGGGTTATCTAATCATGAAACAGATGTGCTATTAACTAAATTATTAAAACAAATGCAGATAAAACATCTTGAAGATGATCGATTTGCTCTGACTCAGCGACTTGAGAAAGCATTCTCGGATGTTTGTGCAATTCCTTATGTAAATAAGATTGAGGACAATATTCAAAAGATGAGTTTTGAGATGATTGGCTTGAATCCTGAGCCAGTTAATCCCAACGCATCTGACAATGGGGCAAATTCAATTAAATTAGATGCTTCTAACCAATACCTTTCAAATGGTGAGTCTTTGGTTAGTAAGGAGTTTCAGAAAAATTTTCGATTTTATTTCAGCCAAGGATTAGTTAAGTTGAATCCATCAGTGGATGAAAAGAAGCTGCAACTGTATAAAATGAGCCAAGTGGAAAAATTGCGAGACCATTCTCGTCGTTTTACATTACCATTGACGCTTGATGAGAATTATACACCTACAGAGATTAGTGATTTTAATCACATGGAAAATCTTAACAAAATCGAAGATTCTCTTTACGCTGCTCTTAGATCAGCTAAGAAGCCACAAAATATTGAGGATATTCTAAAGGTACTCCATGAATTAGATATGGAGGATACTTTTTCAGTTGAATCTATTTTTAGCGAGAATAAGCTTAATTTAGATCGCTTATTTAAGCTAGAACACAAATCCAATGAATACTTTATCGGGCCAATATATTCTAAGGAAAATTCAGACCTGTTTTTCAAAACAATCAAACAATATCAAGACCAGAATAATGATGATAAACAGCTGTATTGGTTAGCTCCATCAGATGAATTTTGGGGTAAGTCAGATAGATTTAGTGATTTTATTGATCGTTTATCGACAACCACAATTACCAAAAACTTTAAATGCTTCTTACCAGTGGCATACAGAAATGATAAACAATCAATCGCAAGTTATAAAAAACTAATCACAGCTGAGGCAGGAGCCAAGCACTTTCTAACGTTTAAGGAAAGTAGTGTAGTTTTTGACGGTAATTTTGAGCTTTTGGTTATGAAAGACTCTTTTTGTGTTTTGATTATTCACGTTAGTGATTCATCCACAAATATTTTAACAACAGTGCCTGTGGGTATTATTGTCAAAAATAAGGCTATTGCCCAATCGTTTTATAAGTTTTTTGAAGACTTAGAGAACGATGGAGAGAACTTCTTTGGTTTATTAAATTCTAAAAAATAGAATAATCATCTTAAAAAGCTAGCAGATTTGCTAGCTTTTTTAAACTCAAATTAGAGTGGCAACAATCCAGACCAGACATTTCTACTTTGAAGTGGCTTTGTTGCACAAAGATTT
>NZ_JARDAL010000083.1:0-7190 GCF_048957595.1 Acinetobacter sp. AS5
AATGTTGCAAGATATTCCCTCAAGATCCTGATCTTTCCTGGATATCCCAACCCTAAAATTTCCTGGTAGAGCACAACGGCAGGAATCCATTCAGGATGTGCTGCATTTACACGTTGGAGTAAATAGGGTTTATATGGATCAAGAATACTTGTTCTAGGTTGTGTACGCCGATACTGAGGTGTTTCCTTCTGCCGTAAATATTTACGCACGGTATTTCGGGACACCCCCAGTTCACGAGTAATAGCTTTAATAGATTTACCCTGTTGATGAAGAATTTGGATTGTCACTGCTTGCTCCAAAGTTAACATGTTGAGCAGTCCAAAATGACCGCTATATTAACCAAGGGGGTCAGTTTTTAAATGCCATTAGGGGGTCATTTTTACACTGCCGCTAACAGATTATCATCTTAAAGAAACAGAATGGCGTTGGATGAGGGAGCCTAATGAGCTAGCAACAGAGTTGTGGGACCTCATTAGGTAAAACTAAGTGCAAATCTGCTAGTCTAGAGCCATATTTATTAGCGATTGCGATTGGAAGTGTGGTGACTGGTGTAGCTTATGCCGTGATAAAACAACGGTTAGAATAAGCCCTTCATAGAAGCTTTGTGAAAGCTATTTAGTGCAATAAATGAATATTATGCCCAATCCTATTTTGGATCATTTAGAGAGTCTCTACTTGAATTTGTCCAGGTAATAGATCATGAGCGATATTGCTGAATAGGATTGCAACCTTACAAATCGAGCCAATGTTCACCCCATCCATTGTAGTAAACATTAAGTTTTTTTTGAGCATGGATTTATTTTCTTCTGATACGTTGGCGAGCCCTACTGTTCTGAAATGACAGCTTTGTCCGTTATAATTGTATAAACATTTTGGTGTCTGGTAATTATGTCCTTATTGATCAATTTTCTATCTCGCTTTAGTACTGCAACTCTTCAGCGCAGTCTGAGCTATGCTAAACACATTGATAGGGAAACAATTGAGTTCTTTGAGGAAAATGATGATGTCACGATGTATGCTCAAATTGAAGGGACAGATTATTACGATACCGCGATTACCTATAATCTTAAAAAAGACCGTTTAATCGATGATGACTGCACTTGTCCAGTTGGATATAACTGTAAACATGCTGCTGCTTTAGCGCGGTTATTCTTTCAAGAATATCGTCAGGAATTTCAACAGCGTTATGCTGAATCTCAATCTCCGCAGGGAATCGCAAAACGCCGATGGGGGGATGATCAGGCGCAGCGCTGGTTGAATGATTTTAAACGGTATTTGCAACAGACTGAACCAGAGCAATCTGTCAAAACAAACAATTATTTAATTTACCTGCTAGATCAGTCGGTCAGCTTAAAGAAATTGACAGTTGAGGTTCAGAAGGCCAGACGCAATAAGAACGGCTCAATTGCAGGGGAAAGTTATTATACCCAATATGAAAATATCACCAGAAAGCATCTGACTTTACCTGAACAAAAACGACAATTATTTAACCAGATTTATTATTACGCCAAAATAAACAGCGACGAACGCTTTTATCAAAGCAATCTTGATATCTCAAGCATTTTATTGGAGCATTTCAAATCTTTTATTCAAAGTGGCGATGTGTACTGGAAAAAAAAGAGCCATACTGCACTTCAATGGTCAGAACAAGGCTATCACATCGAACTGATCTGGCAACAAGGTTTAAACAAACAGACAGAGCATTTAAACATTGAATTGGTCAATGGTGATATTCGACTCGATTTAAAATCAAATCCTCATATTCAGATTCTCGCGAGCCATCCACCATGTTATGTGGATATTCAACAGAACACGGTGGGCCAGTTATATGGTGAATATACGGCAAATCTTCTGTACCATTTTTTACAGATGCCTGATCTTCCAGCTAAGCTCTTGCCAGAGTTTGAGAAACTGACTCATCAATATTCAGACGTGAAAAATCTGCCTCAGCCCGAGTCTATTCAGCATATTGATGTCCTTGAGGGAAGTCCCCAGCCAATTTTACGCTTCGGTGTTTTAAATAAATTTGATTGGAAATGGGAAGAGTCTGTTTGTGCCGAAATTGAATTCTCCTATGCAGGTGGGCGAATTAAAGCAGGTACATCAGGTGACAGTTTTATTGATGAACAGCATGGCAAAATGGTGCGACAGCTTCGGGACTTAGTTCAGGAACAACAGTCAATCCAGCGTTTACAGCTATTGGTCGAATCACTGAAGTGGGTGAAAGATCTTAGTTATGAGCAGCAATTAAAATTGGATAAACAACGTCTTGATTCTATGGTTTTTGCTTTCTATGGAGACTGGATCAAACAGCTGATGCCCATCAATCAAATTGAGTTGATGGGCTGGCAGATAGAGCATCTGGAAAACAGCCCCTTTAATCTGCAATATGTTGAAAATTTAAATATTTCTATCACTGAATCTGAAGGCCAGCAGGACTGGTTCAATATCGGGGCGACGGTTCAAGACAGTGCAGGCAATTCTTATAATTTGCTTGATGCGCTCGTAGCTTTGGTGCGAGTAAATCCTGATTTACTTGATCCGCGGACGTTTATTCATCTGCATGACAGTCAAATTTTCACCGTGAAAACTGCAGTTGATCAACCTGATTTGGCTCTATCCGCTAGGGATATTAAGCCGGTATTGTTGCATCTGCAGAGCATTTTACAGCAAGAAGAGCGCAGTATTGATCGCTATGATGCGAGTCAATTATTAGAATTGCAGCATAATCTTGGGATGACATGGCAGGTCAGTGATCGCCTGCAGCAATTTGTACAGAAATTCAAACAAGGCTATCAGCAACAACTGCCGACACCACAAGGTTTTCAGGGGGAGTTGCGTCCATACCAGCAGCAGGGCTTAGGCTGGTTACAGTTTTTAAGGGAAACCCAGCATGGCGGGATTCTGGCAGATGATATGGGCTTGGGGAAAACAGCACAAACTTTAGCCCATTTACTCATGGAAAAGCAGGTTGGATATTTGCAGGACAGTCCCGCCTTAATTGTTGCACCCACATCGCTGATGCATAACTGGTTCAAAGAAGCGGAGAAATTTACCCCTCAGCTGAAGGTATTGCTGCTACAGGGGCCCGACCGCCATCAGAATTTTGAGCAGATTCCGCACTATGATATTGTGTTAACCACCTATCCGCTTCTAGCGAGAGATGAAGAACAATTAAAGCAATATGAATATCATCAACTCATTTTGGATGAGGCGCAGAATATCAAAAATCCGCGTGCCAAAGCTGCACAGGTAGTACGGCAATTAAAAGCACGACATCGTTTGTGTCTAACAGGTACCCCGATGGAAAATCATTTGGGTGAGCTGTGGGCACTATTTTACTTTCTAATGCCAGGATTTTTATATTCACAAGAAATCTTTAATAAAAAGTACCGTCATCCGATTGAAAAACGCGGTGATCAGCAGTTAAGGCAAAAGTTGGTCAACCGGATTAAGCCCTTCATTTTACGTCGCTTGAAAACTGACGTAGCCAAAGAGTTGCCAGAAAAAACCACGATTGAAGTCAATATTGATATGAATGACCAGCAATCCAAGTTATATGAGGCTGTTCGTGCCACGATGCAGGAAAATATTCAGAAAATTGTGGCAGAAAAAGGCTTTAAACGTAGTCAAATTCAAATTTTAGATGCCTTACTGAAGCTACGTCAGGTGTGCTGCCATCCTAGCTTACTAAAGCTGGATTCAGTGAAAACCGGGCAGGCACACTCTGCCAAACTTGAACAGTTGATGGATATGGTCGTTCCAATGGTGGAGGAGGGGCGAAAAATTCTGATCTTCTCTCAGTTTACCTCAATGCTGGAACTGATTGAACAACAGCTCCATCACGCAGAAATTGGCTATGTGAAGCTGACTGGAAAGACCAAAAAGCGAGATGAAGTCATTACAGCATTTCAGTCTGGACAAGTGCCGGTATTTTTAATCAGTCTGAAAGCAGGAGGGGTCGGTCTGAATCTAACTGCCGCAGATACGGTCATTCACTATGATCCATGGTGGAACCCTGCTGCTGAAGATCAAGCTTCAGATCGTGCATGGCGGATTGGACAGGACAAGCCGGTATTTGTGTATAAGCTGATTACCAATAAAAGCATAGAAGAAAAAATTATTGCCTTGCAGCAGAATAAAGCAGAACTGGCACAGTCTATTCTAAGCACAGATCATGAGGGAGAAGCGAAACTGACGGAAAATGATGTGATGAAATTGTTTGAGAAATTTTAGCTTGGTTACAGGTTTCCTCTAATCATCTGTAAGTATCTGAAAGTCTGGATGCAATTTTTTCCAATGTTCTCTTAATTTTTCTTTATGAACAGAAATCATAGGTAAGTCTAGTAATAGCGCTGGCCATACTGACCGTGCTTTGTCCATAATGGCGTGAAGTTGTTTTTCAATAACACGCCATGGAACACCGACTTTTTCAGCCCATTGTTCAAAGTGTTTCATCTCAGCTAAATACCAATCTTTATTTTTGGCAAGATTCAATGCGAAATGAAGCTCATTTTCAATATATACACTAGTCATCAATATATCGTATGCGGGAGATAATCTTGGTGTTCTTTTGTCCTGATAAATCATACTCCAGTTTTTTAAGTGTGCATCTCCATTGGCGAGCAAAATGTTGACAAGTAAGCGGCTGGCAAATTGCTGAATATCAAGAATTTTGTTATCTGAAAATTGATAAATGATCTTTCCTATCTGCTCATAATTTGTGGTGCTGTATTTCTGCTGTGGATATGCACCGAAGATCTGAGCAAAGTCTTCGATGTGAATAAGCTCTGTAGTATCAGCAGTACTCTGTCTATCAAATCTTTTGATTGCAAAAGCATATTGCTCTTGGGGTAAATTTAATGGTGGAAGGTTTTGTAAGAGTGCCATATCCACCAAGCGAATCTCAGGGACATCTATTCCGACCATTTTGGCAAGGCTCATCATAGAATATTCATTTAGCGGAACAAAAGCATGTCTGGAAGAAGGAGTTTTGATAATCCAGTCCCCGAGTAGAGACGATTCCGTTGCCTGGACTAGTGTAAAACGCCCATCTTTGGCTTTCATGGAAAACTTCATTTGGACGCCGGCCAAGGAAAACTTATTATCTGTTCGAATCTCTTGCTTTAAGATCTGATCTGGATTCGAGATCTGAAGCTTAAATTTTATTTCATCTGGAATTTCTTCTGGATCTAATGGAGTCGCAATGAGTGCTCCAGGTAAATCATGACCTAAAGCTGCCAATAACTGAAATTCATTGTCTATATGTACTTTGAGGCTTTGTGCAATCAGTTCGCGTAATGCACCTTCTGGTAGCAAGTTTGATAGCAAGGGATGTAAACGCTGATGTGTAACATAGGTCTTTTCTAAAATTTTATCCACTTGAGGATACAAGGGGGAAGTCAGCAGGCTCAAGGTCGGGCGTTGCTGATCAGAGCGGAAAGAATCTGTAAAAACCAGAATATTTTTTCCGCTCTGAAATCCTGCCAAGTATCCAACGATACCGTGATGTAATGTTAATTTCAGGACGGCAACAGTATTCATGGTTCCTCTCCTCCGAGAAGACCCTTCCATGGGTTAGTCATTAAGTCATCCTGATCTTCAATAGTGACTTTAATTTCATCATTCAATAATTGTCTAATCAAATGAACCTTATCATCAGGGATGAGCATCAGTTGAGCATTTAATCCTGCCGCGATAATTTCTAAGGTCTCTAATCGAGGGTTGCCCTGACTTTCCAGCTTTTGGTATTGCTGTCTTGACATGCCTGTACGGGATTGCATATCAACTTGCTTTAAGCCCAATTGGGTTCGTCTTTTTTTGATTTGCTGAAGTAAAGACTCATTCATTGTAGACACATTTATTGCTTTTTAGTGTTATAAGAAACATATTAGTTTCTTTTTTTTTGAAAAGCAATTTATGACTTTATCATTTCGATCGGCTTTGTTGCACAAAGATTTGAAATGCAAAGCGCCCCTAATTGAGCCAAATTTAAGGCGTAACTTGGGTAAGTGGTCGACCTAATTCCGTAAATCTGTTAAGGACTGCTACACGTGCATGGATCTCATTCACTTGGCTATCAAAACTCCTTGCACTGAGTTTATCTCCTAATAATTTGATGCAATGCATCTTAGTTTCAACCAAACTTCGCCGATGATAGCCTGACCATTTTTTCCATAGTGTCCTGCCTAAACGCTTAACTGTTCGAAGTAATTCATTTCGCTCTAGCGAGCTACTCTTTGTATCTTTCCATGGTTTCGCATTTTTTCTAGGTGGAATCACCGCATGCCCTTGCCGATCTGCAATGAACCGTACCGGGTTTGTCGGAGACTTTTATTTAAGTTAGGCCACCTGACCTAACGGGTTAATCTTATAATCGTACATTGCTTCAAGCTCAAAAGACGACACATAACTCAGCGCATCAAGCACCATATCTGTATTCTTACCACGCCATACACCTTGTATTTCAAGATTTTGCATCAATCGAGAACTGTATAGCGCGCAATAACATAACTTCTCGTTGCAGTTGTTGCCAGACTTTACGAACGCCATACCGGCCCGAACTTTCTTTCCAAATTCGTTTGATTTGCTTAGCATGATGAAAATCATGTAGATCTCGTTTTGCTCGATGTTCCCTTGCGAAGCGATGCGCTTCTCATCGCAGGAAAGTTGGTCTCCGACAAACCCGGTACGGTTCAGTATCCAAAAATTGGAGAATCCTGGCGGGCAAATTGGGAAAATATCCGAACGATCTTTAGCTATCCTGCTGAAATACGTCATGCGATTTATACAACAAATGCAATTGAATCATTGAATAGCGTGATCCGCCATTCAACTAAAAAGAGAAAGATCTTCTCTTCTGATGATTCAGTGAAAAAGGTCATTTATTTAGCAACTTCAAATGCTGCTAAAAAATGGACCATGCCAATTCAAAATTGGCGTTTAGCAATGAATTGGTTTACGATTCAGTTCGATGATCGATTAAAAGATCATTTATAAAAAATAAGACTTACACAAAATAATTTACAGGCTCGTAGAAACATGAAAATACATTCTTTTGGTGAACACAATAACATTACTTTATCTAATAATTGTATTGAAGTTCGAGGTGCACGTGAGCATAACCTTAAGGATGTAGATGTTTCTATCCCAAGAAATGCACTTGTTGTTTTCTCAGGTGTATCGGGTTC
>NZ_JARDAL010000084.1:0-6911 GCF_048957595.1 Acinetobacter sp. AS5
AAGCCTTCGACTTAACCTTCTTTTACATCAATAATGGCTTCATTTAATGTCAGCATACTTTTTAAAACACCACCCAATTTTTAAGGTATCAATAGGAAAATCAGCAAGATAGGAGAGAGAGGAGTAGCCTGTACCAAAATCATCTAGGGCAATATGAATATGTCGCTGTTTAATCTCATTGAGCAGGTTTTTGACCGCTTCCGAATTTTCGATTAAAGAAGATTCGGTAATTTCCAGCTCCAGGCTGGCGCCAGAAATCTGGTTATCTGCAATGGCCTGATCCAGATCATCGAGCAATTGACCACGACGCAATTGCTGCGCCACGATATTGACTGATACACAAATATGATTAAAACCCAGATCATTCCATTGGCGAATCTGTTTAGCGGCCTGCTGGATCACCAGACGACCAATGTCTGAAATCAGGCTAGTTTGTTCCGCTAACGGGATAAACAGCCCAGGTGCAATAATGCCTTTTTCTGGATGGTTCCAGCGAATCAGTGCTTCAAAGCCATAAATGCTTTGATCGCTGAAATTGATTTTGGGCTGATAATATACCACCAGTTCATTATTCTGGATCGCTTTACGCAAATCCCGTTCCAGAAAAACTCCTTTGTTCTGTAATGAATGATTTTCACTGCAATAAAAATGAATGGTGTTGCCACCGAGATTTTTGGCTTCGTTCAATGCCTGTTCGGCGCAGTTATTCAAATAATCCAGTTGACGGCCATGATCCGGATAAAATGCCACGCCCATAGACAGGGTAATCACATGATCCTGACCATAAATATTGAATGGTCTGCTAAAGGCCTGAGCGATGCGTTCACAATGGTGCTGAACTGAAGGGCGAATATGTGAGATTTCATAGAGAATCGCAAAATCATCACCATTTAGATGTGCCACAAACAGCGCTTCTGCATTGGTCATGCGCAGGCGCTGCGCTACCTGACGTAAAAGTTCATCACCGCCATTATTGGACAGATATTCATTCAATGGGCGGAAACGGTCGATGTTGAGTCGAATCACCGCCATCTCTTTAATCGAGTCTTTTTGCGAAACCAGATACTGATGTAGCTGATAGTTATAATAAAAGCGGTTCGGCAAGTCAGTCAGTGTGTCGTAATTTTCCAGATAGGACAGGCGCTGTTCCTGTAATTTACGTTCAGTCAGATCTGATACGATGCCAATATAATGGGTAATCCGGCCTTCATCATCAGTCACGGCATTAATATGCAGCCATAAGGTCGACTCTTTGCCAGACAGAAATTTGGCATAAACCTCTCCATCATAAGAGCCAATCTTTTGAATCTGTTTGACAATATTGGCCTGAAAAGTACGTTGCTGGGATTTATTTTGCACCGCAATATCAAATAAGGATTTACCGATAATTTCGTCACGCTCAAAACCGCTCAGGTATTCATAGTGAGGATTGATATCGATATAATCCAAATCAGGATTCAGAATGAAAATGCCTTCCGCAGCCTGTTCCAGTACACTGGCCACCAGCTTTAAACGTTCCTGAGACAGACGTTCCTGCTGAATATCACGACGGATACCGACCATGCGCAAGGGTTTTTTATTTTTAGGATCACGACTGATCACCCGGCCAATATCATGCACCCAACTCCAGCCACCTTCACTGAGCTTGATCCGATAAGTGGCATCATAGCGTTCAATCTGGCCACGCAGATGCTGTTTCATATTGTGCTTAAAATAGTCCAGATCTTCAGGGTGAATCAGATGCTGTAATTGCAGATGGTGATCTTTGGAATTACGCAGAATCTTTTCGTCTTTATGATTGGTTAAGGTGATGCAGCGCTCTTGAATATTCCAGTCCCATGGCCGAATACCGGCAATTTCATGTGCAAGTTCTAGGTTTTGCTGTTGATTTTTCAGGTCATGATTGATCTGTTCAATATCATAGGTACGTTCCCGTACTTTTTGCTCCAGCAATTGATTGCTGAGCTGTAATTGCAGTTCAATATCTTTGGATTTATTGACTTCAGTTTTGAGTTGCTGACACAGTTCATCAGTCCAATGCACTTGCTGTTCTGCATTTTTCACCAGAATATCATTTTCCGCATACAGGCGTGAGGTGCGGCTGTGAATTCGATAACTACTTGTCGCGCACAGCAAAATCACAATCATGGTGAAGTTTAAAGCCAGCGCAAAGAAAGGATTGGAATGACCTATATGATAAATTTGCGATAGTAAAAAAGGCAATAAAGACGGTAGAAATGCCAGGCAGAAATAACTCAGTTTTTGGGTTAAATAGGTTAAACCGAAGGCTTGGGTAACAATCAGCAACAAGGCAGACAAGGTCAGTGCTTCAATATCTTCAAATGCAGGATTGGCTTGTGGCAAGTAATAGTAAATTGTAAAAATGCCTGCCGCGATACTAAGGCCAACAGCCAGACTCTGTATCTGTAACCAGCGGTGTGCACTTTTCTGGTTATATTGTTCAGGCTTGAAATACAGCGTACTTACTAGCCAACACATGCTGACCAGAAGTTCTGTCAGAATAAACCAGGTATTAAAATAGGTATTAGACGGGCTATATTGAATGTGATAAATACAAAAAATATAAAGGCAGATCACCATTATACTGAGCAAAAAATAGCGACTATGGCGAAGCGTGTTCGCAATCTGAGCATCATGTAAATGCTGCTGAATATAGTCGTCCTGATTATCAACCATGTGATTCAATGCCTGTATTCATCCTAAACGGTTTTCGTCCTTGTGCATTGTTGTTATAAAAAACCCTAGGAAATGTGTGAAATCAATTAATAAGTATTTATTATTCTTTAGTCGAGATTAGATGTCTTAAAAATAAAAATCAACAAAATTAAAGACAAATTTTTACTCATCCGATGAACTAAAGCACATAATTCAAAATTGACAGGGCAACAACAGGAGCGGTTTCGGTACGCAGGACACGCTCACCTATACACCAGTTGAGAAAACCTTTCTGGTTTGCGGCACTAATTTCTGCCTCACTCAGGCCACCTTCAGGGCCAATCAGCAGGGCAAGATCTAAGGTCGCCTCTGCCAGTACATCTGTTTCATCTTTATTGGGTGCCAAAACCAGTTTGGTGTTGGGTAGTTCAGTATCCAGCCATTTTTCCAGGGAGATTGGCGCTAAAATTTTAGGAACAATATTCAGACCACATTGTTCACAAGCCGCAATAGCAATGCCTTGCCAGTGATCTAGTTTTTTCTGGTCGCGATCATACTTTAAACGCATTTCACAACGATCCGAAGTCAGCAGCTGAATTTCGGAAACGCCCAGTTCGACTGCTTTCTGAATCGCATAATCCATACGGTCGCCTTTACTCATCACCTGACCGAGCAAAGCCTGGAACTTTGGTGTGCGATTGGCAGGATTAAATGCATTGACCGAGACGGTGGCTGATTTTTTAGCAACCTCGGTTAAAGTCACGTCATATTCGCCACCCTGTCCATTGAACAGGGTCGCGCTTTCACCGACTTGCGCGCGTAAAACCTTTACCCAATGATGAAATACAGTTTCCGTAAGCTCAAGGCTGACATCAACAGTTAAATCAGCATCTATATAAAAACGTGGCATTGATCGTTCTACTCAAAAAATCGGTGAAATAAAGGGCTTAAGCTAAACCAAGATCGGTGACCAGCTGACGGGTCGGGTCAGTAGTATTCATGGTGTAGAAATGCAAGCTTGGCGCACCACCTGCAAGTAGACGCTCACAGAATTTAACCACAACTTCATGGCCAAAGGCTTTAATGCTGGCAGTATCGTCACCATAAGTTGCCAGTTGCTTGCGAATCCAGCGTGGAATCTCGGCACCGGTACCATCAGCAAAGCGAATCAGGTTGCTGGCATTGGTAATTGGCATGATGCCAGGGGCAACCGGAATATCAATCCCTGCTTTCTGGATACGATCTACAAAATAGAAATAAGCATCTGGATTGAAGAAAAATTGGGTTAAAGCAGCATTGGCACCCGCATTAACTTTATCAACAAAGTGCTGAATGTCTTTGTCAAAGCTTTCTGCCTGAGGATGCATTTCCGGATAAGCGGCTACTTCAATCTTAAAATGATCGCCTGAATGCTCGCGGATAAAGCGAACCAGATCCTGTGCATAAGGCAATTCACCTAAACCGACCTGACCAGAAGGCAAGTCACCACGCAGGGCAACAATACGGTTAATGCCTTGAGATTTATACAGGTCTAGAAGTTCTGCAATACGTGCCTTATCATCGCCAATACAAGACAGGTGAGGGGCGACAGGTGCACCTTTTCCATTAAAGTCATTGATGGTAGACAGGGTGCGTTCACGGGTCGAACCGCCAGCACCATAGGTCACAGAAAAGAATTCTGGATTTAAGAGTTGTAACTCTTGATGTACAAGCTTGAGTTTTTCCGCGCCTACATCAGTTTTGGTTGGGAAGAATTCAAATGAAATTGGAATCTGTTTAGACATGTTCAAATCCTTTTTTTATAAATACTTGTAATTTTGGATTGCCCTCATCCTAACCTTCTCCCAAAGGGAGAAGGGACTTCCATTATGATAGTTAAGGTCTTTAAGACTTACCCTCTAACTATTTTCACAATAGAAGTTTCCCTCTCCTTTTAGGAGAGGGCTAGGGAGAGGTAAAACAAAAATTAGTATTTATAAGCATCCGACTTGAATGGGCCTTCAACTTGAACGCCCAAGTAATCCGCTTGTTCTTGAGTCAATTGAGTCAAGACACCACCGAAACCAGCAACCATCGCAGCAGCAACTTCTTCATCTAATTTCTTAGGAAGAAGTTCTACACGAATTTGTGCAGCTTTTTCAGATTCTGGAAGATCAGCAAATTTCTCAGCGAATAAATGCATTTGACCCAATACCTGGTTGGCAAATGAACCATCCATAATACGTGATGGGTGACCAGTCGCATTACCAAGGTTCACCAAACGGCCTTCAGAAAGAAGGATCAGGTAATCATTTTCATTTTCTGAACGATACACCTGGTGTACTTGAGGTTTAACTTCAACCCACTTGTAGCCACGTAGGTAAGCTGTATCAATTTCAGTATCAAAGTGACCGATGTTACATACCACAGCGCCCGCTTTTAATGAATCAAGCATTGCCGAGTCACACACGTGGTAGTTACCCGTTGTAGTCACGATCAGGTCAGTGTTTTGAAGAAGATCAAGATTCACGTCTTCTTTCTTGCCAGTTTGCACGCCATTTTTGTATGGAGATACAACTTCGTAACCGTCCATGCATGCTTGCATTGCGCAGATTGGATCAACTTCAGTTACGCGTACAATCATGCCTTCTTGACGAAGGGATTGCGCAGAACCTTTACCTACGTCACCATAACCGATCACAAGTGCACGACGGCCAGATAAAAGCATATCTGTACCACGTTTGATTGCATCGTTCAGTGAGTGACGGCAACCGTATTTGTTGTCGTTTTTAGACTTGGTTACTGAATCGTTTACGTTGATTGCAGGAACTTTTAAAGTGCCATCACGAAGCATTTCATACAGACGTTGAACACCTGTCGTTGTTTCTTCAGTTACACCGTGAATTTTTTCAATCACTTCTGGGTATTTTTCATGAACAAGTAGTGTTAAATCACCGCCATCGTCAAGAATCATGTTGGCATCCCAAGGCGTGCCATTTACATTGATTTGTTGTTCAAGACACCACATGTATTCTTCTTCAGTTTCGCCTTTCCAAGCAAACACAGGAATGCCCGCAGCAGCGATAGCAGCAGCAGCATGGTCTTGAGTCGAGAAGATGTTACATGAAGTCCAGCGAACTTCTGCACCCAATTCAACCAGCGTTTCAATTAAAACGGCAGTTTGAATGGTCATGTGGATACAGCCGAGAATTTTCGCGCCTGCAAGTGGTTTAGCAGCAGCATAGCGTTTACGCAGACCCATGAGGGCTGGCATTTCAGCTTCAGCAAGTTTAATTTCTTTACGGCCGTAATCAGCAAGTGAAATATCAGCAACTTTGTAATCTGTAAATGAAGCAGTAACCGCGTTCATCAGGATCTCCTAGGAAAAAATAGATTGGATCGTTCTGTTCGCGGATGCCGTTGTTGATCAGAACGAATGTCTGACCGATGGTCGAGCCTAGCGATTTTACATTTAGTGCCTGTAAAACGTCGCAGCATCCCTCGACTAGCGCAGTATTGTACTTGGATTTAAAGTGATAGCCAAGTTATATAAAATCCGATACAAATACATTGACTTAAAAATATACTAAGGAAGAAGAATGGATGACTTAGAGGAAATTACAAAATCCATCGATGTGCTGATCCAAGATAAACCACTGGATTTCCTTGGACACTGTGAGCTAAAAACTGGATGTAAATTATTGATCATAGATTTACTTATAAATTTTAATAGGTTGGAGGTGCATCTCAAGAGGCTCGTAACATATGTAGAAATACCTACATATAAGGATGAAGTGAGAACCTTACCTTTGTCACAGCTTATAAATGTGAAAGAATTACATAAGCATTTGAATGGTGAAATAATTTATTTATTGGGGAAAGTTGAGAAGAACTTATTTGTTAGAAATTTAATTGCTCATTCAATTCCTACACTAATAAAGGATAAATATATCGTTTTCTTATCTCATGATATTAGTGAATTAAAAAAAATACGCATCAATGCGAAGAGGGAGGATTATAAATATGCAGAAACAGAGAGAACGAAAGCCTTATTAAAATTGAAAGAAAAAATAGATCATAGTAATTATAGTGTTATGAGGCTTAATGATTTGATTGGATTAAATGAGCTTTTAGATTATTTAATAAAGGAAATAGAATTTATTGTGAATCATATATGATAACGCAGATTCAAATCTCAAGTGCGACACATTTGTAGTTAGTTGAAAAAGTTAGGTGTATTCGTAGAATCATTGGAC
>NZ_JARDAL010000085.1:0-6904 GCF_048957595.1 Acinetobacter sp. AS5
CTAGAGTTATTTGCATTTCTCTATTTTATCAAAATTCAACCTGCTTTTTTTTAGCATACTTTTTGATACACCACCAAGATCTGTTACATGGACGAATGGGTACTGTTGGAGTAACGGCCAAAGATAACCGACTATTTGTTGAAGCGGTATCGTTCAGGTATCCCGTGGCGAGACTTAATCGAACGCTTTGGTGATTTTAGAGTAGTGCATACTCGTTTTAGTCTTTGGGCTAAAACAGGTGTGTGGCAGAGAGTCTTTGAAGTGCTGTCACATGACCTTGACAATGAATATGTCATGTTAGACTCCACCCCATTGTACGTGCTTACCAACACAGCGCTGGGGGGAAATCAGGCGACTAGGCGCAGTAAAGGGGGCTTAAGCACCAAAATTCATGCCCGTACTGATGCTTTAGGCAACCCGACAGGATTTTATCTCACGGATGGGCAGGTCCATGACTTAAACGGTTCAGATGTGTTGCTGGACTTATCGTTGAGCCAGACCTGGTTTATGGATAAAGCCTACAACTCTAGGGATCGGGTCATTGATCCAATTTTAGAGGCGAAGGGTCAAGTTGTGATGCCAGCGAAAAGTAATTCTATTGATCAGCGTGATTATGATTGACATATCTACAAGGCAAGACATCTGATCGAGAATTTTTTTGCCAAGCTCAAACAATATCGTGCTATTGCCACACGCTATGATAAATTGGCTCAAAACTTCTTATCAGCGATCTATCTGGCTTAATTGATGACACGCCCTAGTTTGAGATTGTCAAAAAAAAGTGTAGCAAGTTGCTACACTTTTTTATTTCTCTGAATGAGCTGTTTTAAAAAGTCTTCTAGTTGTAACAAACTCGCTTCATCAATTTCTGAAATATTCAGAGAAACTTTAAGCTGTTTATGATCAAGTTTGATATTCCCGGCAATCTTGCCATCATATTCGATTTTTCTCACCACAGATGTGGTGCTGAGTTTCTCGGTCTGCTGACTCAAAAGTTTTTCAGCATAGGCCGTAACTTTGCTTTGTTCGAGCTTTTTATCTTTTACTTTTTCCCAGGCTTGAAGCAAAGCAGCTTCGGCCTCAGCAAACTGCTGTATATGGTCAGACAGGAACTTTTTGAATGCGGTTGCAGCTGTTCTGCCGATTAAACCTGGATCAATTTCAAGATCATTTAAAATCGCTTGAGGCAACTTCTCATAGGCTAAATATTTGTACATATCTTCACGATTTAAACTCAGTGAATTGGCTAAACGCTGCTTGTTTTTCTTTAATTTTTCATCGAGTGAATTTAAACCAATAAAAATTTCATAATCAGTCAAATCCTGGCGTTTTAAATTCTCCGCCAAGGTTAATAATGATGCTTCTTCATTATTTGCATCAATGATGATGGCTTCAATCACAGATTTACCCAGCAGCTGATGGGCACGTAAGCGTCGTTCACCTGCGATGATTTCATATTTCAGATTATCAAGTTTACGGACAGTAATAGGCTGCAAAAGACCGACTTCTTCGATAGAGTTCGCCAGTTCTTTTAACGGTAATTCCTCAAAGACTTTACGCGGCTGGTTCGGACTTCGACTGATATCTTCAATTGGAACATTGCGTCGAAACTCCTTCAGCTCTCTAATATTGTCTTTCTGCGCTTGCTGGTGTTTTTCTGTATTCTGTTTTAGTTTCTGAGCTAAAAGCTCTTTGGTGCTTGCCATAATGCTCTCAGATTTAAACTTTCGCTACAATTTCATTGGCCAGGCTTTCAAATGCCTTACGTACCTTTGAATTTTTTTCTACTTTCAAAAGTGATTGTTGCAGAATTGCGGCCTGATTGACTTTAGTACTTTGAGGAATGGTGGTTTCTAAAATTTTCCCCACCTGTTTCAATGCTTCATCCCGAATCAACTTACAAACATTCTGACGTTCATCATGCTTAATCAGTAAGCCACCTAAAAGCTCTAAATCTGGATTAATCCGTCTGATCTTTTCTAGATGATTTAACAGATCTGTTACCCCATATAGTCCATATTGTGATCCAGATTCGATAGGAATAATGACATGGGTGGAAGAGGCTAGAGCATTACTGGTCAATAATTTTAGACTGGGTGGGCAGTCGATCAATATGAAGTCATAAAGATCTTTTAATAACTCTAACTTGATATTTAATTCTTCAGAAGGTCGCGGTGCTTCTTCTTTCAGTTGATCTTCTGTTTTCCCTAAATTTAAGGAACCATAAATTAATGATACTTTTTCAAAGTTTGTTTCTTCTTGTAATGCATCTGCCAACAATGAAATATCACCCAGGAGTAATTCTGCTGTAGTCACAACAATTTCACTCGGATGTTGGATCCCAATATGTAAACTTGCGTTTGCTTGAGGATCTAAATCAATTACTAGAACTTTGTTGCCAAGGTGAGCAAGTTCAGAAGCGAGGTGAACAACCGTCGTTGTTTTACCACATCCACCTTTATGATTAGCAACAGTAATAATTTTTGCAGACATACGTGTCAGATGCTTCCGTATTTGAATGTTAAGTAATATAAATAACTTTTAGCTATCTTACTACAGTTTTTAAATTTATAAATCCTATTTGTTCAGATGTAAAACAACTTAAAAATAAATTATTTATCAAGCTAGCTTAATTAATAATTAGAATAATTAGTTATTTAGCTAATTAATAATTAGAGACGAATATTTAATAATTAAAACAATAGCTTAGGATTTTAAAGGTGGAAGGTTTGTCACTCTAAAGTGGAAGGCTTGTCACTCTAAGGTGGAAGGTCTGTCACTCTAAAGTGGAAGGCTTGTCACTCTAAGGTGGAAGGTTTGTCACTCTAAAGTGGAAGACTTGTCACTGAGGTGGAAGACTTGTCACTGCTATTTTTTAAAATGCTGTTTTTGTTTTAAAATATATTAAAAAACAACATCTTAAGTTGTTGATAAAGTTTACTTAAAAAGCTTTAACGGTGGAGAGCTTGTCACTGTTTTTAATTAACTTGTGGATAAGTTGTTTTTATTGGATATTTCTCGATGATTATATGTTCAGTTGTGCCTTTTAACTCTGTCTGAAAGGTGGAAGCCTTGTCACATCAGGCTTTCTAACCGAGCCCAGATATCTGTATTTAGATTAGAAACAGCAAAAATAGGCTTTGCAAACTATGCTTTACTGGTTAAGAGTGGAAGCTTTGTCACTATAGGGTGGAAAAATTATAATAAATTCCACTTTAAGCGCAGAAAACTGGACAAATTACTTTTTTTTGATGACAAACCTTCCACTTTTACATTCTTGTGGTGAAAGTCTTGAAAGTTTTTCCACTTTTGTATATAAAAACAGAGTCAAATTATAAATATCACGGTTATGACAGAATCTGATCCATTGCAAGAAGAATCGAATTATATTCCTTACTGTATCGGCAACATTCGCCATAATGGCGTTGTAAGTACCAGTAACCGTTTGATTCGTCCTATTGAGTTATCAGCCAATGAGTATAAGGCGCTTTTGTATGCAATGGCGGTTGCAAATTATAGTGAGAAAAATAGGGTAGATGGCGAAATAACCGAGCAAACCTATATTTATTTATATAAGGATGATCTGGCTGATTTGCTCGGATTGAATAAACGCAATTCAATTAATGTTGCAATAGATCGGATCTATAAAGAGCTTTCATCCCGGGTAGCTCATTTTATTATTGAGGAGCCTGCTGATAATGGTAAGAGAAAGACTAAAAAAGTACATTCTGTCGTTCCCATTATCCGTGAGTTAAGATGGGAAGATGACTCTAAAAATGCAATTCAGATTCGTTTTACCAGTGAGGTGTTGCCGTATTTCACTCAACTGGCTGGGGGTAATTTTACTACCTATCAGCTAAAACATCTTTTTGCCCTAGATTCTGTTGCCAGTATGAGTCTTTATACTTATTTCATTAAAAACGAATTTAAGTACGCCAATCAAAAGAGTTATGAAGTGCCATTACTTTTAGAAAACTTGAAAGCACTGATTGATATTAATGAAACCAAATATGATCGCTGGGTAGATTTTAGACGCTATGTATTAGACAAAATAGTGGCAGAAATTAACGAAAATACAGATCTACAATTAGAGTATGAAACCGTTAAGAAAGGCCGTCCAATTGTAGGTGTGAATTTTAAACTGCATCATCGGATTGCTGATAAGGCACTGGATGAAATTGCAGTGATCGAAAAAATCTATCTTGATGTTCCATTTGAAGACAATGCATCCGTAAAAGAATTAGGGGCTAAATTCGATACGAATGTACGTTCTTGGTATATTTTTAATAATGATGAAAATTATCAGCAGTTCAAGAAGTGGTTTAAAAAAGTAGGATGCCTCACTGACTCTCAAGCAAATATTGTCATTAATGACACTTTATTCCAAATGGATTTTGCTGAAATTGGTATGGGGCTGAATGACTTTAAACGAAATATGAAGCATAAACTTAAAAACAATCCGGAATTCGTTCAAAGTATTCGTGAAAGACTGAATGATATTTTTGGTAAAAAGCTGATCTAGCGAAAAGTGTAGCAACTTGCTACACTTTTTTAGATATATGTTTGTAAAGAATACAAGTGGTAAGGACCCTAGGATAAAAACGACTCTGTTGCATAAAGGCTTTAGAGATAGATCTTCCCTAAGTTATCCAAATTCAAGTGACAACTTGGGTATGAGGTCTGCCTAATTCCTTAAATCTATTCAAAACGTAAGTGTTCGCTGAACACACCTTATGAATTCATCCTATAAGCCTTAATTTAGTCCCCACTTAAAAACAAGTGGGGACTAAATTTATGACTACAAATAACCAGACATCCATCACATCTCTTGAGAAAAAACGAAGAACATGCAGTGCTGAATTTAAACAGCAGATCGTTCAGGCTTGTAAAGCACCGGACGTTTCAATTGCTTCAGTCGCTTTGCAACATGGATTGAATACAAATTAATGTGGTTCCGTTAATTAGACCACTCAATTCAGTTTTATAAGTGATAAATCCGCTCTAAATATTTAAATTATGCTGCCATTACATTTTAGTAAATGTTGATCATAAAATTCATTTGGTGTTGCCTTATTCAAACTTGAATGAGGACGTATCATGTTATAAAAATCCAAATATTCAGCAATTGATTGTTTCGCTTGTTTAACCGTATCGTAAGCCTTCAAATAGACTTCCCCATGCTTCACGCTGCGCCATAACCGCTCAATCATCACATTATCTATCCACCGTCCTTTCCCATCCATACTGATACGGATATTTCGCAATTTTAACTCATTCAAAAATGCCTCGCTTGTGAATTGACTGCCTTGGTCTGTATTAAACACCTCTGGACAACCATATTTCACAATTGCTTCTTGCAACGCATCTATGCAAAAGTCTGTTTCCATACTGATCGATACACGATGAGCCAGTACTTTACGACTATGCCAATCTATAATTGCACACAGATAGACAAAGCCTTTAGCCATAGGAATGTACGTGATATCTGTACACCAGACTTGATTAGAGTGATCGATGACCATGTTTTTCAACAGATATGGGAAAATACGGTGTGCAAGATTAGGCTTACTGGTATTGGGTTTTGGATACAAGGCATGTATTCCCATCAAGCGCATTAAACGTCGGACTTTACGCCGACCTATTTTATGTCCTTGACGCTGTAGCATATCTCGTATCATTCGACTGCCCATAAATGGGTAGTCGAGATGAATTTCATCGATTAGACGCATCCAACTCAAATCAGTTGATGAAATCTCTTTGGGCTTGTAATACAACGTACTGCGATTGATTTGAATCAATTGCGATTGTTGTCGTACCGAAAGTTGATGGGTCTTATCGATCATTTTTTGCCGCTCAGCTGCCCTATTTTTCTGAGCGCACCTTCTAAAAGATCAATTTGCAATGCCTGATGTCATATCTCGGCATGCAGAGCTTTGAGGTCAATCTCAGGTTCTTGTTGTGCTGTTGGTCGTGAAAAATACTGAACCGTACCGGGTTTGTCGGAGAGTCAATATTCTGAGAGACTATCCCGATGACAAAATTAAAATATACCCCTGAAATCAGAGAAAGAGCGGTTCAATTATTGATTGAATCTGAAAAAGATTATCCATCGAATTGGGCTGCGATCACCGCTATTGCTCCCTGAGCAGTATACTGCGCAAGGGTTGTACTCCTGAAACACTACGTGTTTGGTATCAAAAATATTTAGATAAACAAAATCCAGTTAAAGTACAGCAGCTTTCAGACCAAGAACGTATCAAACAACTCGAACGCGAAAATAAAGAATTAAAGCGTGCCAATGAAATTCTACGTAAAGCAGCCGCTTTTTTCGCCCAGGCGGAGCTCGACCGCCCACACAAATAATGGTGGATTTTATCCATAATAATAAAGAGCTGTACGGAGTCGAGGCGATTTGTAGAATTTTACCGATCGCACCTTCAACCTATTACCGGACTTTAGATCTCGCTGACAATCCAGAACATCGAGCGAAACGAGATTTACATGACTTGCAGCATGCTGAGGAGATTAAGCGAATTTGGAAAGAAAGTTCAGGTCGATACGGTGTGCGTAAGGTCTGGCAACAACTGAAACGTGAAGGCTATGTGATTGCACGTTGTACAGTTGCTCGATTGATGCAAAAGCTAGGTATACAAGGTGTTTGGCGTGGTAAGAATAAACAAACCACCCGTAACCGAGATGACCAAAAACGGGCAGATGATTTAGTGAAACGTAATTTTAATGCTGATCATCCAAACCAACTATGGGTGGGTGACTTTACCTATATTCAAACTCATTCAGGCTGGGTATATACCGCATTTGTTATTGACGTGTTCTCACGAGCAATTGTTGGATGGAAAGTATCTACACGGATGAATACAGATATGGTGCTCGATGCATTGGAGCA
>NZ_JARDAL010000086.1:0-6742 GCF_048957595.1 Acinetobacter sp. AS5
ACCACTTACCCAAGTTACGCCTTAAATTTGGCTCAATTAGGGGCGCTTTGCATTTCAAATCTTTGTGCAACAAAGCCAATGTATATAAAAAATGGTTAAATAATTGCAAGGGGGGCTTTAAAACGTTTTAATCGTAAAGCATTTCCTAGTACAAATATTGACGAGAGAGCCATTGCACCAGCAGCAAATACAGGAGAAAGTAGCAGTCCAAATTGCGGATAAAGTACACCTGCTGCAATAGGAATCAGAGCTGCATTGTAAACAAATGCCCAAAATAAATTTTCACGAATATTGGTTATAGTCGCTTTGCTTAAAGCGATAGCATTTGGCACTCCTTTCAGGTTGCCAGACATCAAAACCACATCAGCAGCTTCAATAGCTACGTCTGTACCTGTACCTATTGCTAAACCAATATCTGCTTCTGCAAGTGCAGGGGCATCATTAATGCCATCTCCAACATATGCGAGTTTACCATATTGATTTTTTAATTTTTTAACGGCCTCTATTTTACCTTCTGGTAAGACTTCTGCAATAACCTCATCAATACCTAGTTTTTTTGCAATCGCTTGAGCTGTATGACGGTTATCACCTGTAATCATGGCAACCTTTAAACCTAACTGATGTAACGCTTCAATTGCAGCAAATGTTGATTCTTTAATTGGATCTGCTACAGCAATAATGGCAGCAAGTTTCTGGTCAATCGCAACATAGAGAGGGGTTTTTCCTTCTTCTCCCAAACGATCCGAAAATTGAGAAAAAACATTAGGATTCAAACCTAGTTTTTCCATATATCGATCTGCACCAATATGAACCAAATGTTCAGACACCGTTGCTTCTATTCCATAGCCCGTGACTGACTTGAAATCAGCAACAGGAGACAGAATTAATTCCTTATCTATAGCGGCTTGTACAATTGCTCGAGCAATAGGATGCTCAGACTTTGATTCAACGGCTGCCATAAGTGAAAGTACGGCATTGTATTCAAACCCTTCTAAGACATGCAGATCGGTTAAAATTGGTTTGCCTTCAGTCAGGGTCCCTGTTTTATCAACAGCAACCACTTTAGTTTCTTTGAGCAGCTGCAAAGCTTCCCCTTTACGGAATAAAACACCCATTTCAGCACCACGCCCAGTTCCCACCATGATTGATGTAGGCGTTGCAAGTCCCATTGCACAAGGACATGCAATAATGAGTACCGCAACTGCATTAACTAAGCTAAACGTTAGGGCTGGCTCAGGGCCGAAGATAAACCAAGTAATAAAAGTTAAAAGAGAGAGACCCATTACTACAGGTACAAACCACATGGTAATTTTATCAACCAATGCCTGAATAGGCAGCTTGGAACCCTGTGCCTGTTCAACCATTCGGATGATTTGAGAAAGCACTGATGAACTACCAACAGAGGTGGCTTTGATATTTAAGCTGCCACTTTGGTTAATTGTTCCTCCTACCACAGTAGAGCCTATCGTTTTTTCAACGGGCATAGGCTCGCCAGTAATCATGGATTCATCAATAAAACTTTGGCCGTGAATAACTTCACCATCGACAGGGATACGCTCGCCTGGTCTAATCTCTACAATCGTTCCTGTTTGAACTTCGGCAATCGGAACTTCTATCACCTGATTATTGAGCTGTATTCTGGCAACTTTAGGCTGCATTCCAACTAGATGTTGAATTGCTAAAGACGTTCGGCCTTTTGCCTTGGCTTCAAAAAATCTACCTAATAGAATTAAAGTGATAATAACCGCTGCAGCTTCATAATAAACATTGACCGTGCCTTGTGGCAGGACACTTGGAAAGAAAGTAGCAACCACTGAATAAAGATAAGCAGCCAATGTTCCTACAGCCACCAAGGAATTCATGTCTGGTGCTAAGCGGAATAAACTTGGGATGCCCTTTTTGAAGAAGCGTCGGCCTGGAAAAATTAATGCTACTGTGGTCAAGAAAAATTGCATTAACCAGCTATTTTGTTGGCCAATGTTATCCATCATAAACGTATGAAAGGCGGGAATCAGGTGTGATCCCATTTCTAAAATAAAAATGGGTAGAGTCAATAAGACTGACAGAATTAAATCTTTTTTAAGTTTTTCTAATTCAATATTTTTTTTATCTTGAAAGCTTTCCGTAGTTTGATGAACTGACTTTGCTTCAAACCCTGCTTTGGTGACAGCCTGAATTAACGAGTCACGAGTGACAGATGAGCTTGCCTGAATAGTCGCTTTTTCAGTAGCCAGATTTACATGAGCTGATTCCACACCCTCAACAGATTTTAAGGCCTTTTCTACTCGACCTACACAAGAAGCACATGACATACCCTCAATCGTAAGCTCTATTGGTTGCAGCGCTTCCACTTCGTAGCCTGCTTTTTCTACGGCTTTAATTAAAGTAGCGCGATCAAGTGGTTGATGCGCATAAATGACTGCTTTTTCGGTAGCCAGATTTACATGAGCCGATTCAACACCCTCAACAGATTTTAAAGCTTTTTCCACACGGCCTACACAAGAAGCACATGTCATCCCCTCAATCTCTAATGTTTCACTGTAGTGTGGCGTATCAGTCATTTCGGTACTCATATACGATCTCTATCATTTAGATATGCTGAGTTCTATATGCGAAGATCAGCTCGAACCAAGATTAGGGGGAATTCAGGGATTACTTTTATTTCAAGCAAGTACAGGTTTTATCTGTACGATGAGGAAAATAAGAGAGAGTAAAAGTGGTAAGGAATTCCCACTGTTACTCTAACAGAGATTAAGCAGGATCAGCTGTAAATCCACGCTCACTGAGAGTGGCAATGACTTGATCCTGACTCACCGTTGTGTTGATTTCAACAATACGGTTTTGTAAATCAATATCGAGTGAGGCATTCGAGTCGAGCTCTTTAATTGCGGTAGTAATGCCGCGTGCACAACCACCACAAGTCATATTAGCGATGTGAAATTTCATATGTTGCTCCTTTTTAACAAAACATTTGTTTAAAACATTAGAACAGTAACTCTAAACTTTCACCATACAACCAGCCTTTTTCTGAATCAGTTACTCGCTGTAACTTGGTCTGTTTACAACCTTACAGTTTTCTTCAGAGTATTCCAAAGAAGAGTGTTCTAATGACTACAGTAAAAGTACTTAACCAACATTAATGTGACTTTAAAATGACATTTTTGTCATCTACGATCACTCTGAAATTTATAAGATTAGTTATTTCAATCAATGGTAGTGAACTGAATAGATGAGACCGTTATGGGTTGAAGATAAGCTAAAAACCGGTGACTACCTTTATGTATAATGCCTCATGATGCGATTTTACTGTTCTGATTGTCGTAAGTTGGCAGTCCAGTAGAAACTTTATTGCTCAGCTACAAAAGATAAATGCAGTAATGTTAAATTTCCTCAATTCCCTTATTTTGAAATTCTCTTATTCAATACCCACGACAGTGGTTATATAGCCTGTTGTTAATAGAATTGATAGACCTAATAACATCTCAAATAAAATGGCATGACTAAGGTGTTTAGCGAATTTAGGATGTTGAAGACGCGGGGTGAAATACCATTTGTTGAAGGCAGCTAAAAGTAGAATACCTATAACAAAAAACATTTTAACCATGAAACCATAGCCATATGCAGTATTGATTAAGGTATTAAAATCTTTAATTAAAAGAAGAGCTACACTAGCGCCACAGGCGATTAATATCCCAACAATGAAAGCAGCAATACGTCCAAATACATGCATGCGATCTTTTAAAGGTAAACCACTTATTTCCCGGCTGGTTTTCCATAACGGATATAAAGACCCCATCCATAAAGACATAACTAGAATATGGATTGATAATAAAATTTGAGCAAGTAAGGTTAAATTAGCGACATGTCCGAGCTGGGAAAAACTAAAAATAATCGGGATAAGTAAAATACAAAATATTGAACTTTCAATTATAGAAAACTGACCTTTGTTCCTGTTAACTTTAACCACCATGAGAAGAAGTAAAAGAGCAAAACTAATAGAACGAAGAACGTATATATACCCCGTCGGAGTATTAACCAATATATTAATATACGTGGGGTCCACCATCCCTGTAATACCAGTATTGGCAAAACTACCAATCAGAATAAAAAATCCCAAGGTACTGGAAATTAGGCCTAATCCAGCGCCAATTGTAATATATTTAAGAATCGATTCTTTTAGTTCAAGATA
Organism: Acinetobacter sp. AS5; assembly: GCF_048957595.1. NCBI lineage: Bacteria > Pseudomonadati > Pseudomonadota > Gammaproteobacteria > Moraxellales > Moraxellaceae > Acinetobacter > Acinetobacter sp. AS5. Next base: position 4,190 of record NZ_JARDAL010000086.1, read on the forward strand.
TTGTCTAAGTAAAAAATAGCAAAAGGCTCCACCAACGACAAAAGCTAAACTTAAATATAAAATAACCTTAGTTAACCAAGTGGCCCACATCCAATATTCAGAAATCATTATTTTTGTCCATTCTAGAACAACATGCCAGCACCTCACTGACATGTTGAAAGGTAATCAATTCTTATTTAGTTGATTTGATAGTGAAACTATATTCACCATTCATGTTGTGGCCATCTTTCCCCATTGTTGTCCAGACAACGGTATATTTACCTTTTTTCAGTTTCGGAAGAGCGACATCAAAGGATTTCTTTAAGTCATGAGTAACTTCATATTTTAAAGGAACATCTCTTCGCTGAGCATCCAGTAACTTAATATTCATCAACATAACCTCTGCACCAAAGTTAAGGGTCAAGTTCTTTGGTTGACTAAGGACAGATGCATTTTCCGCAGGAATCGCACTCACTAAACTCACATGAGCGAACGTAGTTGTAGTAGCCACAATCATCGTTGCAGCTACTACAACATGACGTAGAGCAGTCATTTTATTATGAAATAATTTCATTTACGTTTCCTCTTGATTCGTTAGTTCATTAGAGATGACTTTATAAAATCTATATTTAATGAGACCACATCATCTCCTCTTATATTTCAATTATTAGTGAGAGACACAAACAGAGCGATGACTTCAAAATTACATTTTTGTCATTTTTAAAATTTAAAATCTTTAACTATTAAAATAATCTTATTGAAAAATAATGATCATTTAACAAACAAATTATGTAGGTGGTTGATTTATGAAATGTAGTAATCATTTTGTCTAAGAAAATAGTAGCTATTTAATTTTTTATATTTTAGTTTAAATATAAACATGTTATGTTTAATTTGATCTAATATAAATTTATGGGCTAAGCACATGACTCAAACACGTCCAAGAATGACCAAATTATTTGAACAGCTTGGTTTAGCTTCTACTGAAGAAGCAATTGCAAAATTCATAGAGAGCCATCAGCTAGCTGGAGATGTTTTTTTAACACAAGCAATTTTTTGGACTGATGCTCAACGTCATTTTTTAGAAGAAAAACTACACTCTGATGGTGAATGGACGACAGTGATTGATCAATTAAATGAGTCTTTACATGAAAATTCAGTAAAATAATTTTCCGTTAGTATTAAGGATCTACATTCTTCCCTGCATTGAATACAACTCATTCATACAGTAGTACTGTTTTGGAGATGGAATCTCTATTATATAAGTAAGTTGACAAAAATAACTAATGATGCGAAAAGGTTTTTTTAGTTAACAGATGTTCACACATGCCTAGAATTGTTTCTGTACCACTTAGTTTAGAACAGCGAGAACGACTCATTTTTCTGGTCAAGCATGCAAAACATTGGCGTGAAAGGCAACGTGCCCAAACTATTCTCTGGCTTTCCGAAGGTAAAAGCGTTGCGGAAGTTGCCACTCTACAAGAACGTATCCCAGAAACCATAAGGCTACAACGCCGACGTTGGGAATTGTATGAGTTTGAATCGATTAAAGAAGGTCATCGCTCAGGTCGACCCAATACATTGATCTCAGACTATCAGGCGAAAATCCTAGATTGGGTCAATACAAGTCCACTCAATGCAGAACAAATCCGAGTCAAACTACATGAAGAATACGAAGTGTCCGTGTCTGTTGAAACCATTCGTAAGTTTTTACGGGATTCAGGTATGGTCTTCAAGCGTACCCGTCATAGCTTGAAAAAAAAGAGATCCGATTGCATTTGAACAAGCAACACAGCAGATTGAAGAATTACGAGAGCAAGCGGCACGTGGTGAAATTATATTAGGTTATGTTGATGAAACAGGATTTTCATCTACACCTGATAACCGCTATGCGTGGACAAAGATAGGTGATGTTCATGCGGTTGATGCAATAAGATTAAAACGAGTTAATGTCATGGGGTGTTTGCTTTCAACGGGGAAACTGGTGACTAGTTGTTTACAAGAGTCAGTGACAAGCACTTGGTTTTATGCCTATTTAACTGGAATAGCTCAACAAGTAAAACAGACGTATAACCTTCCATTGGTTCTTATTGTTGATAATGCCTCGATTCATAGAAGTAAAAAGATGGCTGATTACAGAGAGCTACTTAAAACTAACTTTTCGACGAATCTGTATTTTATTCCAGCTTATAGCCCTGAGTTAAATCGAATCGAGATGGTATGGAAGCAGATGAAATATTATTGGCGAGATTTTCAAGTCATGACAGCTGACAAAATAGAGCAATGGGTGGAGAAAGTATCAAACCAATTCGGAAAAGAATACATGTTTACTTTTTAATGACAACTTAGTAGATTCCTTACTCTGAAATTTGGATTATAAACCCTAATATTAAAAATAATCTTCTTTACCTTCTATCTAATAAATATACCAATAAGTTTAATAATTAAATTATCCACCCTTTTTTCTATAAAAAACTATTTTGATCAACTGTATTTTGTAAGCGTCCGCTGAGCCCCACTTTTTCTAACTCATTAATACCGCGATAGTGTCCACTAAAATTTAAGTGGACACCT
>NZ_JARDAL010000087.1:0-6518 GCF_048957595.1 Acinetobacter sp. AS5
ACTATGATAAGATTAACCCGTTAGGTCAGGTGGCCTAACTTAAATAAAAAAGTCTCCGACAAACCCGGTACGGTTCATTAGTTTGGCTTTTATTATTGCATTTAAGCAAAACCCGTTAACGAGAAATGTGCCTTTAATTTTTGTAACCAGTACTTTTAATGACCAAATATTTGTAGACTATTTACAAGCAGGTGCAGATGATTATGTTATTAAACCTTGTCTCAATTACGTTCTAGGGGTAAGGATAAGATTTGCACTCTTACAATTAGATAAATTCTTAACTTCGAATCATTCAATAGCACATCACGATCAAGCTAAAATTCCTAAATTAAAATTTGATTCAAGTCAAAGGACATTGTTACTAGATAAGGAAGGTAAAGTTGTTTCTATAGAATTGTGTCCAATAGGATATAAGCTATTGTATTTTCTTGCTCAGCATCCAGATCGTCCTATCAGTCGAATTACGCTCAAAAATCATTTATGTGGTGAAAATGATCGTATTGATGATCGTTCAATTGATGTATATATACGACGTATAAGATTAGTTCTAAGTAAAAATAAAATCGAAGAAATCATTAGAACTGTGAGGGGGGTTGGTTATAGTTTCAATTCCTCATTAGTCACTTATTTATTAGCTTGATATATATTTTTATTCAAAATTTAATTTTTTATTAATAACTTAAAGTCTTATTCCCTTACTATTGGATAAAAAAATACAGCAGTTTTATTGAATATATGCGTATATTCATATATAAAGATATTTTGAATTTGAGTTAATCGGAAAATGAATAATTCTAGCGTCATAAAGATTTATCATAATCCCGCTTGTGGAACTTCACGCAATACTTTGGCTTTAATCCGTAATTCGGGTGTTGAACCAATTGTTATTGAATATCTAATGACCCCACCTTCGAAAGCAGAATTAGTTGAACTTATTCGTAGTGCTGGTTTAAGTGTTAGAGAAGCAATTCGTAAAAATGTACCTCCATATTCTGATTTAGGAATAGATCAGGAAGATTGGTCTGATGAACAGCTTTTAAATTTTATGCTTCAACATCCAATTTTGATTAATCGCCCATTCGTTGTGACGGATTTAGGTACACGTTTGTGTCGTCCTTCTGAAATTGTTCTGGATATTCTCCCGTTACCTCAAAAAGGCGCGTTTAGCAAAGAAGATGGTGAAAAAATTATTGATGAAAATGGTCAAAGAATTAAATAGCACGTTCTCATCTCTTGGATGGGAACAATGTGAAGGAGACTTATATGGATCAAGTTAATTTTTTTAAATGCTTATCAGATGAAACACGTCTCAATATAGTGACATTAATCGCTGAAAATAAAGAACTATGTGTGTGTGATTTGATTGAAAAACTACAACTCAGTCAGCCTAAAATTTCAAGACATCTAGCCCTTTTACGTGCTGCAGGACTACTTCAAGATCGCAGACAAAGCCAATGGGTTTACTACAGTATCAGTCCAAAATTGGCCGACTGGTGTTATGAAATTTTAGATATTTTGAAGACAGTTCAATCTCAGCCAAAGCTGGATGATCAACAACCCCTTTCTATAAATAGTTATTGTGAGTGAATCAATGAAATTTTTATTTTTATGTACCGGAAATAGCTGCCGTAGCATTTTGTCAGAAGTTTTGTTTAATAGCCGTGCCCCGGAAGGTTGGAAAGCATATAGCGCTGGGAGTAAGCCTTCAGGACAAGTGCATCCGCTGACCATAGAAACCCTTGAAAACTTAGGGTTATCTACTGAAGGTTTATGGAGTAAAACGATTGATGACTGTGAACAGTACCAACCTGATGTTGTGATCACGGTATGTGACTCTGCTGCTCAAGAAGCCTGTCCACTTTATTTGGGTGGAGCAATCAAGGCACATTGGGGCTTGGCTGATCCTTCACACTTAGACGTGAATAAAGAAGAAAAAATGAAAGCCTTTATGAGCACTGTTGAACATATCAATCGTCGCTTAGATGCTTTATTTAAACTTAATGTAGATAAACTATCTCGCTCAGAATTGATTGCAGCAATTAATCAAATTTCGAACGTTGAGTAAGTGAAATGTCTGAAAAACGCTTATCTTTTTTAGATCGCAACCTGACGCTATGGATTTTTATTGCCATGGCCTTAGGCATTGCCATCGGAAACTTCTTTCCTCAGGCTTCTGTCGCACTCGATAAATTAAGCATTGATTCAGTGAATATTCCAATCGCGATTGGTCTTATTCTAATGATGTATCCACCACTGGCAAAAGTGAACTATGCGACGTTGCCACAAGTATTTAAAGATAAAAAAACACTAACTTTATCTTTAATACAAAACTGGCTAATTGCCCCAGTACTGATGTTTGCTCTGGCTATTATATTTTTACATAGCTATCCCGAATATATGACTGGTGTCATCCTAATTGGTCTAGCTCGATGTATTGCCATGGTATTGGTTTGGAATGGCCTAGCTTGTGGTGATAATCAATATGTTGCAGCCTTAGTTGCCTTTAACAGCATCTTCCAGATTCTATTTTTCAGTACCTATGCCTGGTTATTCCTGACCTTCCTTCCACCCTATTTTGGTGTCGCTTCGCAGGTCATTAATGTCGATTTCTGGACCATCACCCATGCTGTTCTGGTTTATCTTGGTATTCCGTTCTTATTAGGTTTCTTAACGCGATGGATTTTGGTGAAACAGAAAGGCGTGGAATGGTATGAAACCAAGTTCATTCCGAAAATCAGTCCGCTGAGTTTAATGGCTTTGCTGTTCACCATTCTGGCCATGTTTAGCCTAAAAGGCGGTGATGTCGTGAGTCTTCCGCTTGAAGTTTTACGCATCGCGATTCCTTTAACCATTTACTTCGTTTTAATGTTCTTCATCAGCTTCTTTATGAGTAAATGGATGGGCAATGACTATCCTAAGACCACAGCAATTGCATTTACCGCAGCGGGGAATAATTTTGAATTATCACTTGCAGTAGCGATTGCAACTTTTGGTATCGCTTCGCCTGTTGCTTTTACCACGATTATTGGCCCACTGGTCGAAGTTCCTGTGTTGATTGCCTTGGTGAGTGTTTCACTCTGGCTGAGAAAGAAAGTTTTTAAAGAGGCCTAACTCTATGAATCTCCCAAATGTAGATCTAAATCTTCTTGAGCAACCCACCTTTGAAAAAGTTCAAGCCAAAGAACTTGCTCATCCTCCGCGAATTTTGCTGCTGTATGGCTCTAATCGAGAACGTTCTTACAGTCGCCTTGCAGTTCTTGAAGCCGGTCGAATCCTTGAGCATTTTGGGGCGGAAATAAAAATCTTTCATCCTAAAGGGCTTCCTTTACCTGAAGATGCGGATACTGAGCATCCAAAAGTAAAAGAGTTGCATGAACTTTTAGCATGGTCAGAAGGCATGGTCTGGTGTTCACCTGAACGCCATGGTTCTATGAGTTCAATTTTTAAATCACAAATAGACTGGATTCCACTGGCAGGGGGTGCAATCCGTGCCACTCAAGGTAAAACTCTTGCCTTGATGCAAGTCAGTGGCGGATCACAGTCATTTAACAGCCTGAACCAGATGCGTATTTTGGGTCGTTGGATGCGGATGATCACCATTCCAAATCAGTCCTCAGTTCCAAAAGCATTCTTGGAATTCGAAGAAGATGGACGAATGAAACCTTCAGCTTTCTATGACCGGATTGTGGATGTGATGGAAGAGTTATTTAAGTTCACCCTACTGACCCGTGGTCAAAGCAAATACCTGACAGATCGTTATTCTGAACGTAAGGAATCGGCTGAAGAATTATCTAAACGTGTGAATCAGCGTAGTTTGTAAACGCTAGGTGATATTAAATGCAAAAGAGACATTCTAAATTAATTATTCTAGGTTCAGGCCCTGCGGGTTATAGCGCAGCTGTATATGCTGCACGTGCCAACTTAAAGCCAACGCTGATTGCCGGTTTACAGCTAGGTGGTCAGTTGACCACAACAACCGAAGTCGACAATTGGCCGGGTGACCCTGAAGGTCTAACTGGTCCTGCACTCATGGAACGTATGCAAGCGCATGCTGAACGCTTTGGTACTAACATTGTCTATGACCATATCAACGAAGTTGATTTAAGCGTTCGTCCATTCGTTCTGAAAGGTGATATGGAAGAGTTCACTTGTGATGCCCTGATTATTGCAACGGGTGCTACAGCGCAATATTTAGGCCTTGACTCTGAAGCTGCATTTATGGGTCAAGGTGTAAGTGCTTGTGCAACCTGTGATGGTTTCTTCTACAAAAACCAAAAAGTTATGGTTGTGGGTGGTGGCAACACTGCTGTTGAAGAAGCCCTTTATCTATCCAACATTGCTTCACACGTGACTCTAGTTCACCGTCGTGACTCTTTACGTGCAGAAAAAATTCTTCAAGATCATCTGTTCGAGAAAGAGAAAGAAGGTAAAATCAGCATCACTTGGAATCATCAAGTGGACGAAGTTCTTGGTGACAGAACGTCAGGTGTAACTGCAGTTCGCCTGCAATCTACCCAAGATGGCTCTAAACAAGATGTAGAAGTTACTGGCTTATTTGTTGCCATTGGTCATAAACCGAATAGCGGCATGTTTGAAGGTCAGTTGAACCTTCGTGATGGTTATATTCAGGTTCAAAGCGGTACGGCAGGTAATGCGACTGCTGCATCTGTTCCGGGTGTATTTGCTGCGGGTGATATTGCTGACAGCGTTTACCGTCAAGCGATTACTTCGGCAGGTTCAGGCTGTATGGCTGCACTTGATGCTGAAAAATATCTTGATAATCTGAATTGATGAGTAGGTTGTCATAATTGAAAAAGTGAATAAATGTAAAAACCCAGTCTTCATGATTGGGTTTTTGCACTAAAGAAATCAGATATAAAAAACAAAAGGGGAAAAGGCGTTGAACCAGAAACAGACGGAAACAGATGTCATCATTATAGGTGGTGGACAGGCTGCTTTATCTACTGCTTATTTTTTAAAGCGCAAGAAAATCCCATTCATTATATTGGATGAGCAAAATCAAGCAGGGGGTGCCTGGCTGCATACCTGGGAGTCATTGCGTCTTTTTTCTCCTAATACCTGGAGTTCTCTATCCGGTTGGATGATGCCCATCACTGAACAGACCTATCCAACACGAAATGAGGTGATTCAGTATTTATCGGCTTATGAACAGAGATATCAATTTCCGATTGTTCGTCCAGTACATGTCGATCGTGTGGAATCGAATGGAAAGTATTTAGACGTATATGCTGGAGAAAAGTTTTGGCGAGCCAAGGCCGTGGTTAGTGCAACCGGGACATGGAGCCAGCCGTTTATTCCTGATTATCCGGGACAAGAAAACTTTCAAGGTACACAGTTACATTCAGCCCATTACATGAATGCAGACCCATTTAAAGGTAAGAAAGTCATCGTTGTGGGTGGTGGGAATTCAGGCGCTCAAATACTCGCTGAGGTTTCACAAGTTGCTGAAACCATTTGGGTCACGAAAACTCCACCTCAATTTTTATCCGATGATGTGGACGGTCGTGTACTGTTTTTAAGAGCGACGGAACGCTTAAAAGCACAGCAAGAGGGTAAAGTCATTGATCAGCCTGTTGGGGGGCTTGGTGATATTGTGATGATTGATAGTGTTAAGGAGGCAAGGCAGAGAGGGGTTTTGCATAGTCGTCCACCTTTTAAATCATTTACCACAGACTCTATCATTTGGCCTGATGGCTCAAAAGAGCAAGTCGATGCGGTGATCTGGTGTACAGGGTTTAAAGCTTCTTTGGATCACTTGAGGACTCTGGGGGTGATAGAGCCAGACAACCTGATAGAGGTTAAGGACGGAAGATCGGTCAAGATGCCGAACTTGTGGTTGGTAGGCTATGGGGAATGGACTGGGATGGCTTCAGCTACGATAATTGGAGTTTCTAGAACAGCGAGAACCACAGTGGAGGAAATCGTTGCTTATCTACACGAAATTGATACTAAAAATTATTTAGAAAAATGAGCTATCTATCTCATTAGAGGATTTTAAAATAGACTCTTTTCAATACGTTACCTATATTAGGTAAGCTAAAATAATTCCATTTTCATAATTCTATTTGCTCTATTGAATGATAAATACAAGGCGTTAAATAGATAGAATATCTACTTAACGCCTTAGGTCTTATCTCAATAAAAGTACAGGTTTTATAGAGCTTGATAACAATTTGGTCGTCGTACTACCAATAAAAAACTGGCGTATCTTTGAATGACCATATGCACCAATCACAATCATATCAATAACGTTTTTTTCTTGATAATCCAATATAGATTTCTCAACATCACCGTCAAGCAGGCACTGTTGCAAATAGGCTGACATGATAAGCTAAATATCTTATTTATTTAGAGATACAGCAGATGAATCCCTTCCACGGTCGGCACTTTCAGGGTGAAATCATTCTTTGGGCTGTGCGCTGGTATTGTAAATATGGCATCAGCTATCGTGAACTTCAAGAAATGCTCGCTGAACGAGGCATAAATGTGGATCACAG
>NZ_JARDAL010000088.1:0-6450 GCF_048957595.1 Acinetobacter sp. AS5
CGCAGAATAACTTTCAACTTTTGCCAGTGTTGATCTGTCAGCATGGTACGAGGCATAGCGAATAGTAAAATTGGGTTCGGCGATTTGATTTTACTACTTCGCTATTTTTTTAAGCTAAAAGTGTCAACACACCCTAAATCTTTGGCACTAATTTTCAACACAAAAGCAATTTCATAAATTTTTTCAACAGTGAGATTAACCTCGCCACGTTCAATACGTCCCATATAACTACGATCTATCCCACATTGAAGAGCAAGGGATTCCTGAGTTAATTTTTGTTGTGTTCGTCTATTGCGGATTAATTGACCGATTGCTACTGATAATTCTGACATTTGTAACTAATTGCTCAAAAGAGAAATATCATCAATTGAGGACTATATATCCGCGGACTATAATCCTCTTTTTTATCAAAAAGATTTAATAGCTATGTTTCAATTTTATCTTCCACATACAGAAAAGTTTGAAAAAGTTTTTCTTCAAAATGAAATCCATGAATGGGAAGCGAAAATGTTTTTAAAAAAAATAAAAAATCTTAAAGGAAAAAATTCTACCATTCATGCATCGCATATATATGCATCTTTAAGAACATTATTGCGTCATGGATTCTTGAGTTTTAAAAGGTCAGAAAGTAACAGTCGTATATTCCTTTATAGTGAAACTGAAAAACTGAAACAGAATAGAAATCATTTTTTAAATAGCCGCTTAAAAAAGGTTATAGAACTTGAAAAAAGTTTAATAAACAAAAACATAATTAGCTTAAACACTCAAAAAGAGTACTTGCATGAACTCGTATTAAAATATCCTGAACTTAATTCAGAATTTATAAATTTAGATCAAAAAATTGATTTATACGGAGAAGAAAAAAGAGAGAAATTAAAGATTTTAGATAATATTTTAAAAATATTACGAAAATAAATAAGATAATATTTTTCAAAAATATTTACTTAAAAAACAACAAATTAATTAAAAAAAATAACTTGATTTAATTTTCTTTTGAAACTAAATTTCCTCCTATATCTTACAAATTTCAACGCTATGGCTAAATCTATTGAGCAAGTTAAGACAGAATTTCAAAAGAAAGGAATATCCTTTTCGGATTGGGCTAAGGAGAATAACTTTTCAACAGAATTGGTATATAGAGTCTTGAAAATGAATAGACTTCCTATTCGAGGAGAGAGTCACAAAATCGCAGTTAAATTGAGAATTAAAGATGATTGATAGTTGTGTGAAATTATTAATACGTCTTTTTCATGAACCATCAAATTTCTCATACTTAAAAATACTCTTGGAGTAATTATGAAAAAATAGAGAAAAATTCAATAAAAAACGGACCTTAAAAGGATCCGTTGGTGACTTTATATAGAAGAATATAAAGACGTGAGAATCATAGTATCTTCTCTGTATCGTCACCAGTCAAGTAAGTGCTATTCGATCGCAATAGTACAGATTAGCTCATTCTCAAATGTCTATTGAGAATAGAATTACTTATGGATGAACCGATATGTCTTATAAAACAGTTTTTTCAAAAACTGATATTCAAACCAATATCTTGAAACAAATTAGGATTGCCTTTGAATCAACAGCAAATGTAGCAGCTACACTTCATGGGCAACGTAAGATCCACCAAGGAGCATTTGGTCGTCGAACCTCTCTCTTCCCTAGTGAAAAGTGTTGTGGAGCAATACCATTAGAAAGCCGACTTGAACTTGCTCATGCACTATCGTTAGAACAAGATCCAAATGTCTTAAAATATCGCTCACAAGCATTAAAAATTTTACTGATCAATGAACAGTATTGTTTTCCAGATTTTTTAGTTCAAACCCAAAAAGGTGATTATGAAGTTCACGAAGTCAAACCATCCATAGCATCATTATCAACTGATGACTTAAACCGCTTTGCAATACTTTCCGATCTACTCCACTCAATTGATATTACTTTTAAGTTAATAGATCACAGAAATTTACCTAATGAATCAGAGATTTCTCAGTTGCTTTATTGGTATCAAAGAGGACATCAATACAACTGGAATACTTTCGAAATTAATTACGCTTTAGACCAGTTAAAGCTCAAAGAATTTGATAACTCAACGCAAGCCTATAAAACACTTGAATCAATTGGTCTTAAACAAGAACTAGCAGATTATCTATTTTTTCATCAAAGAATAAAGATTGGCGGAGTCAAAAAAGAAATAAGAGAGGCTCATTAACATGAATAATGCTCTTTTTATTCCCCAGCCAGGTTTTCGTTTTTATTTTAAAGAACATCCTGATTATATTTTTGAAATCGGTTCTGTAACCTATAACGCTATACGTTATGCAGCTATTGCGGGGGGTAAATCATTTTCGATATCCCCAAATGAGTTTGAAAGCCGGTATACATCAGGTGAAATTTTATGTGTCTTCGCACCAGATAAACTGATGATTAACCCCAAACATAGTATTGCGATTCATCGAAGAGAACGTTATGTAATAAGCGCCTTGCAGCTATTACAATACCCAACGAGTAATAATTTACTTTCACAATTAATACACCACATATCTGCTGAAATCCAAGACCCTAACCCACCTTCTAGCCGCACTGTTGCGAGATGGATAGCTCAATATAAGTCTGCTTTGGATAACAAGCTCAGCTTAAAACATAAATCGAAAGGCAATTTCACTTTGCGGTTCAGTCCAGAAATTTATCAAATTCTAAATCAAGCTATTAATGAGGTATATCTAAAACCAGAATACAGAAGTAGTAAAGATGTCCAAGCCCATATGCTTGGTCAGTTCATAGAGCAAGGCATCCCATTAGATAGTTTACCAACACGCAGATGTATTCAACGATATATCAAGAAATTAGATCCATTTATTGAACTGAAAGTAAAAAAAGGCTCTCGAATAGCAAAGAAAAAATTTCAAGCAGCGGGTAAAAGTATTATTAGTCCTTTTGCTATGTACATGGTCGAAATTGATACGCACTATCTCGACATTATTGTTATAGACCCAAAAACAAAAACTGCTTTAGGGCGGCCTTTTCTAGCATGTGCAATTGATGTTTACTCAAGAACAATTGTTGGATCTTATATCAATATGTACCCACCTAGTGCTGCAACAACATTAGAAGTAATTAAAGACATGATTACTCGGCCGAACCAAAAGCTACCAGGAGGAATTCCAAGCATCATCATTCCAGATAATGGTGTGGAATTTAAAAATAATGCTCTCGCAAGAGTTTGTGAACAACTGAAAATTACTCTAACTCCTTCTCAAGTTGGTACGCCTAATAACAAACCGCACATTGAACGTTTTTTTAGCACGCTGACACATGGAATTCTTCAAAAGCTACCTGGTACAACCTTCTCCAACCCAACAGAAAGAGGTGAATATAATTCCAGTAAAAATGCACAATTAACTTTGGAGCAACTAAGAGAATATATAAGCAGATGGATTAATGAGGTCTATCACCAATCTATCCATCACACGACAGGACGCTCACCCATCATCATGTGGCAAGATGCTATTGAAGATATCCAGCCTAGTTTTCTAACAGAAATAGATGCCAAAATTCTCTGTCGTAGGCCTATTGAAAGAAGTATTAATCACGGTCAAGTCCGAGTGGACAATATCAGTTATTTTTCTCATGCACTTACTACTTTACAAGCACAAGGCATAAAGACCGTTACTGTGCTTGTTGATGACTTAAATTTGAATGAAGTTTTTATCATTAATCCCAACAATAAAGATGTCGTCATTCAAGCGGACTCAACTAATCAAGACTATACATTTGGATTGACTCGTGTAACCCATTTAGAAGTTCAAAAACTTAAGAAAAATCAGTCACAATTAGATATAAAAAAGATCGGTCCAATGTCCGATTTATATTATTTATACAAACTTATGCACGAAATTCAAACCAATCTTGTCAGAAAAAAGCCAAGGTTAAAACCACTTACACTAGAGCTTCCCAAGCAGCTACAAAGAGTTGAAGAACAACTTCTTTCGAAGGAAAAGGATATTTCTGAACAATCTATTTCCACTATAAATACACCTACTTCAATTGATCAGTTTGGTTCTTTGGAGGTATTGAAACATGGAAAAATTTGACAACCGATTTGAACGGATTCGATCTATTAACAATATTGTCATTACCTCAAATGAATTTATGGCAGCTTTTACTGGTATACAAGATTGTGTCAAAAGAAGTATTTCTTATAGTGAACCAGTTGGAAGCATGCTGCTGGCAGAAGGAGGATTAGGAAAAACAACTTTATGCAAAGCAATCTTAAGCTTGATGCCACGTTCAGAAAAAACTGAAAAGGATCATAAAAAATCTATCATCCCAGCATGTTATGTAGAAGTACCCTCACCTGCCACAGTGAAATCATTAGCCATAATGATGCTCAAAGAACTGGGGGATATCACTTGTGAAAATGGATATGGTACGACTGAATACTTAACAAGTAGGCTTATTCATTTACTTGCCCAATGTGAAACCAAGCTTATATTTTTAGATGAGTTCCACCATTTATTTGAGCGTAAACCGACGTCGACAAGAATGAATCGAACTACAGGCAATTGGATTAAAACCTTAGTGAATAGAACTGGAATCAGTTTTTGTTTAGTTGGTTTACCTGAGTTTGTACCACTACTTCAAATTGATAGCCAAATTGCACGCAGATTTCAATTCATCTACCAGCTAAACCCATTAACTGTTGATCCCTCACAGGGGGGAAGTATGTTTGCATTTCTTGCCGAAGTTTCAAGAATTCTCGATAAGCAAAATATCACCTTCATGCCAGCTTTAGATAGCCAACTGGTAGGCATGCAAATTCAATTAGCAACGAAAGGTTATCACTCATACATTATGAGCCTTATTAGAGAAAGTATTACGCATGCTTTAAACGATGGTCGGCAGGTTATTAACTCTAATGATTTCAGTTATGCCTGGAAATTAGGTATCACGATATACATTAGCAAACAAAGTAAAAATCCCTTCGAAATGAATATGTCTCAAATTATCTCACTCATGAAATAAATATAATTATGCAAAATACTCTTTTAATCCAAGCAATTCCTTATGAAGATGAATCACCAATCAGCTTCCTACTAAGAACCGCCAAACTTAATGCACATAGTTCAATCTTTAATTTAGTCGGTAAAGTTAATTATCAATCTATCATTAAGGAATCACTCAATTACCATCTTGTAGACGATGTTCGCTTTAGCTTAGTTTTAAATGCTTTAAATATAAATAGTGATTACTCATACCTAGCATTTGAAAGATCAGGTCCTACAAATAGATCACCTAGAATAATAGGTGCTATTGAAGTGGATCATGAATTGCTTGTATTAGATAACATACGCTACTGTCCTATTTGCCTTGCTGAAAATGCGTATTTAAAAAAATTATGGATGCTCAAACCAATTTATGCATGCCCAACTCATTCTTGTTTTTTAATCGATTCTTGTCCCAATTGTGACAATCCTATCACATTAAAAGCGAGTGTAAAAAACTGCTCGTGCTGTGGTTATGAACTGGATAAAGCTCCCACCAGAGAAGCAACGTCTCTTGAAACAATTTATTGGTTTATTGACGTTCTAAATAATAACTCCAATAAACTGTTTAAAGAGTTCACAGCTTGCTGGAAAGCCTTCAATGAATTTTTTGAATTTGATGGATCTAATACAGACTTAAAGGTCTCTCTTTATGTCTATGAATATTTTCAGAGTCCTGAAACTTCAGTACTCAAACTAAGCTCATGTATCCATTCACGTCGTGATTACTCTCACCCAAGGATTCAACTATTACCTTTTTTAAAGTATGAACGATTTTTCAAACAGCACATTCAAACTGTAGAAGAAAATGCTTACGAATACAAAATTAGCGAAAAAAGTATTTCTAGAAAACTTAGCAATTATCAGATAAAACGTGTTTTGAAGGTTTCTCGTTTCGAGCTTGAGAAATTGATAGAAAGTGACTATTTGAAGTTTGGAAATAAAGAGCTTTATCATGGAAATATCTCAAGTTTAGATATTGAGCGCTTTATTATGGGCTTAAACAATGTGGATCAACCTACATTCGAAATACTAGATACAGTAACTATCTGTAATGATTGCATTGACTTAAAAGAGATTTCTAAAACTTTAGAAATCAATTATGAAACAGCAAGGAAACTGGCAAATAATGGATGGTTTGATGTAGACAAAAACGTTCAAATTGCAGATAAGCCCCAAATGTACTCAAAAAAAAAGTTCATACATTCCAAAGCAAATACATGCTAGTTGCAACGTTGGCTAAACAATTTAGAGTAAACCCTACAAATCTTGTGGAGAAATTAGAATCAATAGGTATAACGCCCGTTCATGGACCTCATATTGATTCGACCCCAATGTAAGCGTCCGCTGAATCCCATGCCTATTTTTTAATTTTGGTCGGATTTCCAGCGGTGTGGCAGTAATTCTTCTA
>NZ_JARDAL010000089.1:0-6307 GCF_048957595.1 Acinetobacter sp. AS5
AGCCTCAGGGTGAAGTGTGTCTAATCAACAGGGTTTTCGGTCTCTAAGCACTTTTTAAAGGGAACATCATCGACTCAGATCCCTATTTGCAACAGTGCCCTCATAACCACCCGAGCGGAAATCCCGAGCCAAGCGCAGCCGATAAGTCGCTGACGAAGCGACTTCGGGAGGCGCTGGCAATGGTGGATGTCCGCGTGCTGGATCACATCATCGTCGGCGGTACAGAAACGACATCATTTGCCGAACAAGGTCTATTGTGAGTGTTGGGGCTTCGGCCCCTTTGCTCACGACGATGTCATTTTTGGAGATGATGTATGTTCGCGTCGCTGCCTAGTGCTGGCAAGAGCGGCTGCCAGTGTCAGTGCCGTGGCAGCATAGGCTGTAACAGCAAAACCATGCGTGGCATAGAGAGGCCCGAAACCGGCAGTACCTGCGAACACGGCCAAGTTCGTAACTGCGCTGTGCAACCCCATAATCGTTCCACGCCTGGCTGAGTCGATTGCCGTCAGGCGCACGATTAACAGGTTGATGCCAAAGTGGTTGGTTAATCCCAGCAATCCGAGCAGCATCAAGATAGCCACGAGGCTATGCCCGAGCCAGGCCAGCATCAGATAAGTGGAGGCCACGCAAAGCAGTGCGATGGTCAACTGCCTCGCGAGCGTTATGCGTCTGGCGAGGCCATCGAATAGCGCTGCACCGCCAAAGCCAAGCCCGTAGACGAGCGCAACCAGTCCATTGACGCTGATCGGCTGATTCAGTCCGTGTCGCAGATGATCCCCGAGATAGCCATAGACACCATAGAACGCCATCATGGAGCCGGCACAGGCAAGCAGCAGAGGCTTGATGCCCACCAGGCCAAGCGCAGCCAGCGGCAGCGGTGCTGAGGCGGCTGATGGCTTACTGCGTGAAGGGATGGTGCGCAGTGCAACCCACGCAAGCCCAGCCATCACTGCGATTGTTCCATACACGGCGCGCCAGTGAATGGCATCGGCCACGATGGCCGCTAGTGAGACTCCGGCCACCATGCTCAAAGTCCAGCCAGTCAGGACAATACCGATGGTCTTGCTCTCCCGTCCGGGTGGCGCGGTCGCGGCAGCGCTGGCGTAAATGGCGGGGACTGCCACGCCCGTTGCCATACCGGCCAGGAACTGAGCAGCAACCAGAATGGCGACAAAGGGTGCCAAGGCGCTGCCCATCAATGCCAGCGGCAACAGGGCCATCGTCAGTTTAAGTACCCGATGCGCACCAAATCGGTCAATGTGACGCGCGAGCAACAAGGCGCTGATGGCTGCGCCCAATCCGAATGCTGCTGTAGCAAGCATGACCGTCGGCACGCTAGTGCCAAGCGATAACGCTACTTCCGGTGCGATCGGCCCCAGCACAAGCGAATTCGAGCCGATCACTCCGATGCACCCTGTCAGTACATAGATGGAGCGCGGAAGGTGTGTGTCGTGCATTTCAATACCAATGAATAATATTCTGTATTGATTTATATTATTCGCATTAAAATCGAATGAAACGAGATAAATAAGAATGGCGTCAAATAAAGATGAGATTCTGCGGAATGGTGTTCCGAAGCCATATGTGGACGCGATTGACCGAAGACTATTAGGCGTGTTGGTGGAAGACGCCACGGTCAGCTATGCCGAACTGGGCCAGCGCGCCGCGTTGTCTGCGCCAGCCGCGCACGAACGTGTCAAGCGATTGCGCCGAACGGGTGTAATTCGGCGTACGGCAGCTTTACTGGAACCCAAGGAAGTGGGCAAGGCGCTGCTGGCCTTTGTCCACGTCGATACTCACGGCTGGGGAAAAACGCCGGAACTGCTGGCGATGTCCGCACATCCCGAGGTCGAAGAGATCCACTCCGTGGCCGGTGACACGGCCATGCTGTTGAAGGTTCGTACCGCAGATGCGCAGGGGTTGGAGGCCTTGCTGTCACATCTCTACAGCATCAAGGGCGTGGTGGGCACACGCGCCTATATCGTGCTCTCTACCTATCTGGAACGCCCCGTGCAGCCGGACTTGACTCGTGAATGGCCGCAACAGGATGACGGGCAAAGCACGTAAAGTGATCCAAACAAGATCAGTGCAACGGTTCCGGTGCGTCGTACGAGAACACCAGTACCGGCCGAAGCTGACTGTGCTGGCTCAACAATTCAGCTTCCAGGCACTTGCGGCAAGTGTCGGCCGCATGCGTATCCATGTGAGCATCGGATTGCAGTTGTGCGTGAATCATGACCTCCCAGGAACGTCCGATGCGCACGGTGCGAATGTCCAGCGCGGCGAGTGGCAACGCCTGCAAGGCTTGTCGGACTTTGCTCTCGATCGGATCGGTTTCGCTGGGCGGTGGTGCCATGTACAGCAGTTCGGCCAGTGCCCCTTTTCCTAGCGACCAGGGAATGCCGACTGTCATGGCAACCAGTGCCAGCGTCAGGATCGGGTCAACGTAACGCGCCGCTTGCGTATGGCCGTACGCTTGCAGCAGATAGGCGATCACGAAGGCCAATAAGGCGCCGAAGGCGGTCAATGCGTCGATGGCTCGCGCGGCCAGATCGCCTTGCACCAACGGGCTTTTCATATGCCGATAGCGCAGCCAGACATAGGCAGCCATGCCGATGGTGATGGCGGCCGACACGAAGGCATACAGTAGTGCGCCGCCGAATTTGATGTCGGTGCCTCCCTCAAACAGGCTGGATGTGGCGTACCAGACCGATAGCATTGAGACGCCCGCGATCAGCAGGCTCTTGATGAGATTGACCAGGGGCTCCAGCGGTGCGTAGCCGAACGGAAAGCGCCGGCTCGCCCCACGCCGCAACAGCGTACCGACACGGTAGGTGAAGATGCCTGTAATGAGATACACGAGGTTGAAGAAACCGTCCAGCAAAATGGCCTGCGAGCCAGTCAGCGGTGCGGCAATCAGGGCGAGCAAGGACACCACTACGCCTGTATAGATAGGCAAGCGGAGCACCTTCAGTTCAACATCTCCTTGCGTCATCGTTGCCCTCCTTTTCCGACTGGCCCGATGTGGTTTCTTTTGGGATCATGTCCAGCAGCATGCGACCGATGCGTCGGCGCATACGGGTTGCCATTGGCGTGCTGGCAAGGGTTCGTGTACCCATAGCCCGTCGGCTGCAAGCCGTACCACCCACATGGCTGCCAAGTTGGCATCGTCATCCTCTGTCACGGGAATCCAGCGTGACAGCACGCCGGCCCAGGGAGCCGCCAGTTCGGGCTGAGTCGCGCCTTCGAGCATTAGTTGCAGCTCGACGCGAGTGGAACGACCGTCAGTGCAGGCCTGCACATAGGCAGCGATCCGCTCTTGCGCGCTGGCTTCGTGCGCCGGTTTGCCGGCTACTTTTTCAAGCAAAGTCTCCCACTGGCAGGCCAGATGCTCATGGATGCCCAATAGCAAGGCATCGCGGGACGGAAAATGATAGAGCATTCCGCCACGTGTCAGTCCAGCCTCAAGTGCGACTGACTCGAAAGTGATTCCGGTCACACCCTCACGGTGGACGACGCGGATGGCGGCATCGAGAATTTTGTTGCGGTTGCTGGGTCGCATGCGGCTTACCTCGCTCAATGGGTTGCAGTAGCAGTGCCTGGGCCGTGATGGCGCAGCAGCCAGGCAGTTAGCAGCGCACCGATGGCCTGAACGCCAGCAATCACCCACAGCACGATTAGATAGCTGCGATCAAAGGCAGATGATGCTGCATCCACCAGTGCGGTATTCACCGGCTCACTCGCGCGTGCAATCTCCAGCGCCTGGGTAATGCCATCTCGCGCAGCGTCGTGTGTGCCGGGGGGCAGGCTGATTCCCATTGAATAGAGCGCCCCCAACAGACTGCCCAGCAGTGCAACTGCGATCAGGCTGCCGAACTCGTAGGACACTTCTTCTACCGATGAGGCCATGCCGGCCCTGGCGGGCGGCACATTGCCAATGATGGCGCTGGAGGCGACGGCCATCACGGCTCCAAGTCCCGCGCCATTGAGCACCATGCCGGCCAGCAGCCAGCCCAGGCCCAGGTGCAGGCCGGCGGTGGTAGCCAGTGCGCCAGTCGCGCCCGCAGCCAGCCCGCCCGCAATCAATACACGCAGGCCCAGCCTATGCAGGAAGGCACCACCCAGCAACGCGGTGGGCAAAGAGCCTAGCGCGACGGCAGATACCAGTAGACCCGCCTGCAGCGGGGTGAAACCTGCCACAAGTTGGAAGCGCTGGGTTGTGACCAGTTGCATGCCGCCGATGGCAAACATGGCGAAGGCTGCTGCCAGCACACCAGCCGTAAAGGCTGGGTTGCGGAAGATCGCGAAGTCCAGCAGGGGATACGGCAGGCGGGCCTGGCGCCGCGCGAACAACCAGCCACCGACGACGGCGACAGCCAGCGCCGCGAATGCCAGAGGCCAAGACGGCGCGGCATGCGCGACTTCCTTTATGGCCACGATGAGTCCAGACAGCGTGACCAGCGCAAGCACCGACGACAGCAGATCCCAGGGCTTGCCCTGTTCGACGGCACCTTTTGGCGCGAAGACCAACGTGCCAATAAAGGCCAGGACGACCACTGGCACATTGATGAGAAACACCGAGCCCCACCAGAAGTGCGACAGCAAAAGACCGCCAACGATAGGGCCAAGCGCGGCACCGACAACCGACAAGCTGCCCCAGACCGCAATGGCTAGATTCCGCTCACGCTCGTCGTCGAAGGTGACGCGAATTAGCGCCAGTGTGGCCGGCATCATGGCGGCCGCACCCACTGCAAGAAATGCGCGGGCGACGATCAGTGCCGACGCCGTGGGGGAAAAAGCAGCGGCCAGCGACGCCACGCCAAAGATCACCAGCCCGAACAAGAACATGCGCCGGTGGCCGATGCGATCACCTAGCGTGCCGGTACCCAACAGAAGGCCAGCCATCACCAGCGGATAGGCATTGATGATCCACAGCCCCTGAGTGGCCGTTGCGTGCAGTTCGTGGGTGAGCGTGGGCAGCGCGGTGTAGAGCACCGAATTGTCCAGCGTGACCAGCAGAAGACCGGCTGCCACCGTCACCAGCAGCAGCCAGCGATGTGGATGGGGCGTGCTCATGTGCGGTTCTCCGTGATGGCTGATGTGTGGGGCGAGAACCTGGACGGTGCCAGGTCGGAGACTGTGAGGAAACCGGGCGGCGCCTGAATGACGTCAGCGATACGGTTTACTACTGTGGCGCTGGTGGTGTCGATGTCATGCCGATCTTCGACACGTACATGCAGGTTGGGCGTACCCTCGATGCGCCATTCAACGAAATCGCTGTCACCCACTTCACGCAACTTGCTGATGAATCCTGCAGACAGCGTAACGCCCTGGGTGGTTATCAGCCGGGTGATGGCATTGAGTCCGACGACTTGGCCTGCATGTATCGTCCGTCCAGCCAATACAGGCTCGAAGTCCTGTCTCGCCACGACAGGCTCTACCGTTTGATGGATGTCTGTCACGGATAGGCCGAGTTGGCGGGCGATGTTGTGCAGCGGGCCAATCAGCGCGCTGGAAAAAGGATGTAGTGCACTCTTGGCGACAGCCGCCGGCGATGCCCCAATTTGCAAGGCTTTCAGCACCCAGTCCCCGTACTCGTCGGCCAGCGCGCAGGTACTGCCATGAATGCCGGTGATGGTTTGGGCAGCGCCTGACAGCAACACCGGCAAGTTGTCCCAAAAGACATCCTGGACGCCAGTTCCGAGGATTGTTTTTCCGCGAGCAAGCGCCAGCGCATGCAATTCCTGCACGGCTGCTTGATGACTGTCGATCGAAGGGAAATAAGCGTCGCCAGCGATGGTGATAACGTCTGCACCGTGCTCCAGACAACGCTTGACGATAGGAAGAATTTCCTCAATACCGTTTTGGGTGGCCACAATCGCGATGTCTGGACGTGTTTGCGACAGGGCAGCCTCGGCATCGGATGTCACCACGACCCCAATGGGAGATCGGCCGAGAGCGATCCCAACATCTTGTCCCAGGAAGTTGGTTGCGTTGACGGCAGCGACGATGCGAATGCCTCGATCTAGCAGGAAGGCTGCTGTCTTGCTTCCGGTTATGCCGAGGCCGAAGATAGCGGCCTGAATGGGTTGTTGCATGGCGGCCTCCTTGATTAGCTCATAACTGTACAGTCTGTATTGTATGGTATCTATGAGGAAACCAGTATAGTCAAAATACTTGGCACTGTTGCAAATAGAGATTTGAGTCGATGATGTTCCCTTTAAAAAGTACTTAGAGACCGAAAACCCTGTTGATTAGACACACTTCACCCTGAGGCTGACCATAATAAAATGACGATGCTTGTCCT
>NZ_JARDAL010000090.1:0-6179 GCF_048957595.1 Acinetobacter sp. AS5
TGTTCAAATGGCGATTCAGCGTTTAATTGGTTTTGGGAAAAAAGAAGAGTTTAAGGAAATTTTGGCAATTTTAAGAAGGCAGAACCCTGATAGGATAAGGGTTCTGTGAAATTTGTCGTGTACAGAGAACTAAAAGATAATTTTCTTCAAAAAATATTAATTATTTTTAATTTACCCCTTTTATACCATGGGGGGGTATAGTATTATGAGTTTAACGATAAGAGAGTATAGTATGATGACTAAATCTAAATGAGAGAAGGTTGAATATATGCCATACAATGATCGTGAGAAGAAACAAGCGCTTACTCGTGTTAGACGTATCAAAGGACAAGTCGCTGCTCTTGAGCAGGCACTTGATGAAGGTACTGAGTGTGGTGTAATTCTTCATCAGCTAGCCGCAGTCCGTGGGGCTGTAAATGGTTTAATGGCGGTTGTACTAGAAAGTTATTTGCGAGAAGAATTTCCAGATAATGAAACTAGAACTAACTCTCAAAGAAAGTCAATTGACGAAACTATTTCTATCGTTAGATCGTATCTTCGTTAATCAGCACCGACTTGATGTTCGGTGCCAAAAACTACATTTGGTCTAAGGAAACGACATCATGAAATCACGTGCAGCAGTTGCTTTTGAGCCGGGGAAACCCCTACAAATTGTTGAGATTGACGTTGAACCGCCTCGTAAGGGAGAGGTTCTAATTAAAATTACGGATACAGGTGTTTGCCATACTGATGCCTTTACTTTATCTGGTGACGATCCAGAAGGATTATTTCCAGTTGTACTTGGGCACGAAGGTGCAGGCATTGTTATAGAGGTTGGGGAGGGTGTAACCAGCGTTAAGCCAGGTGACCATGTTATTCCGCTTTATACAGCTGAATGTGGTGAATGCCTATTCTGTAAATCTGGTAAAACTAACCTTTGTGTTGCTGTTCGTGCTACCCAAGGTAAAGGGTTAATGCCAGATGGAACAACACGTTTCTCATACAATGGTCAGCCTCTTTATCATTACATGGGATGTTCAACTTTCAGTGAATATACCGTGGTTGCTGAGGTTTCTGTTGCAAAAATTAATCCAGATGCAAACCCAGAACATGTTTGTTTATTGGGATGTGGTGTAACTACTGGCATTGGCGCTGTTCATAATACTGCAAAAGTTCAGCCTGGTGATTCGGTAGCAATCTTTGGTCTTGGTGGTATTGGTCTAGCTGCTCTTCAAGGTGCACGTCAGGCAAAAGCTGGTCGTATCATAGCAATTGATACTAATCCTGCTAAATTTGACTTGGCACGTCAATTTGGTGCAACTGAATGTCTTAATCCAAAAGATTATGACAAACCAATTCATGAAGTTTTAATTGAAATGACTGGATGGGGTGTTGATCATACATTCGAATGTATTGGTAACGTGAATGTTATGCGTTCAGCATTAGAAGCGGCTCATCGTGGTTGGGGACAATCGATCATTATCGGTGTAGCTGGTGCAGGCAAGGAAATTTCAACTCGTCCATTCCAGTTGGTGACTGGTCGTACATGGAAAGGCTCGGCTTTTGGTGGTGTTAAAGGTCGTACACAACTTCCAGGAATGGTGGAAGATGCGATGAAAGGTGAGATTGATCTTGCTCCTTTCGTTACCCATACAATGGGCCTTGATGATATTAATAAAGCCTTTGATCTTATGCATGAAGGCAAGTCAATCCGTACGGTTATTAAGTACTAATTAACTAATCTCATATTAAAAATCCATGGTGTGAATTTCACACCATGTCGATCAATTCATCTTAAGGAAAGTAAAATGAGCGAAATTCATATACACCCTTCTCTTGATCATGGGATCCGTCCAAGCCAAGAAAACTTCGACGGTGGAATCTTAGAATGTCTATGCTCAACGGATAAAGTTCAAGTTGAGGTTGGTGCTCAAACATTGCATAACCATGCTTGTGGATGTACTAAATGCTGGAAACCAGAAGGTGCTACGTTCGCTGTAATTGCAGTTGTACCACGTGACAAAGTAAGCGTTGTAGCAAATCCACAAAAGCTTCATATTGTTGATGAGAATGCTGCAATTCAACGTCACGCATGTCGTGAATGTGGAGCGCACCTTTTTGGTCGTATCGAAAATAAAGATCATGCATTCTACGGTTTAGACTTTGTTCATACGGAGCTTTCTCCACAAGAAGGATGGTCTGCTCCTGGTTTTGCAGCTTTTGTTTCGTCTGTGATTGAAAGTGGAACTCCTCCATCAAATATGGATGCTATCCGCAATCGTTTACGTGAACTTAAACTTGAACCTTATGATTGTTTGTCACCGGGCTTAATGGATGCTTTAGCTACACATTCAGCTAAGCAGAAAGGAACGTATAAAGAAGCTTAATTCTCTTTATTAAACTTGAAAAACTGAGGTCGTGATGAAAGAAGAACCCGCTATCAAAACGACCCCACAAACTTCCTCGACTGCATTTGTATATGGTATGCCAGCACATGCAGATCGAGTGAGGGCTGTGGGAGAGGTACATGCCCGTCCACCTTTATTAATACAAGCTCCACGAAACTTATTGCAGTTAGCTTTCTTGACAGAGGGAGATCCAAGCAAGGACCAAATTGCGCTGGATGAACTATCAGATCGCTTTGGCTTGAAAAAAACTCAAAAAGAAGAATCACCACTTCATGGTTTGACTTGGGATGAAGGAAATTTGCATTGTGAAAAACACACAGAATTTTCCACATATCTTTGGTGTGCAGAACTAGATGTACCAACGGGATTGCCTAAAGGTGAAGATCCATTTAAAAATGGCTTTGTTCCACCAGGTGAAATTATCTCAGGTATCTGCTTGCAAGTATTGCCATGGGCTACTGAATCTGAAAAATTGGTAAATCGTTTTGATACAGTCAGTTTGTGCTATTCACTAGTAGAAAATGAAACAGCAGCTATTTTGACTGATTTCAGACAAGATAATGACGGTCTGACCCGGATTCTTATTCTTGATCGTGGTTTGACAGAGGCTCGTGCAGGCGCACTTGCTCAAAGTTTATTAGAGATTGAAACATATCGAACATTGGCATTACTTGCTTTGCCATTAATTCGAACAATGACCTTTGAACTACGTCAGATGGAGCTACGGCTTGCCGCGATCACTGATGAAATGAATAAAGGAACAGAATTAAGACGTGATAATGATGTACTGCTATTTGAACTTACGACGCTTGCAACTGAACTAGAAGCCAATGTGGCAGCGAATCTTTACCGATTTGGCGCCAGTCGTGCTTATTATGAACTCGTTGAAGAACGTTTGAATAGACTTTCAGAAAAGTCTATATCTGGATATTGCACATGGCACGACTTTCTTGAGCGTCGTATCGCTCCAGCGATGAGGACATGTCAATCTGTTAAAGAACGCCAAGCTACTCTTTCTGAAAAATTAACACGTGCTATTTCTCTTTTGCGTTCATGGATCGATGTTGAGTTAGAGCGTCAAAATCGAGATTTGCTCACATCAATGAATAATCGTGCTAGACAACAATTACACCTTCAACAAACGGTAGAGGGTTTATCCGTTGCTGCGATTTCTTATTATGTTGTTAGTTTACTTGCATATTTAGTGAAAGGTATACCTTCAGTTCATGATATAGCAGCGCCTGAATTCACAATTGCGATATTAGTACCGTTAGTGATGTTTTCTATTTGGTGGACAATGCGAAAGATTAGACAAAAGCATAGTGATGTAATACCAGAAAAATAATCATTTTAACGACAAACAAGACCTCTCTAAAAATAAAGGGAGATCACAACTTTTTTGTAATAAGGAAAACGATATGGATCGTGTTGAACATCATGCAATGTTTGGTGGTTGGCAAGACGTTTATCAACATAAATCTGAAGTACTCGGATGCATGATGAAATTTGCTATTTATCTGCCTCCTCAGGTGCATCAAGATAAATTACCAGTACTGTACTGGCTCAGTGGTCTTACCTGCACAGAACAAAATTTTATTACGAAGTCTGCAGCGCAACAATATGCGGCTGAACATGGAATTATTATTGTTGCACCAGATACTAGCCCTCGTGGAGAAAATGTAGCTGACGATCCTGCATATGATCTCGGTCAAGGTGCTGGATTTTATCTGAATGCCACTCAAGATCCTTGGGCTGCACATTTTCAAATGTATGATTATATTGTGCATGAACTTCCAGCGCTAATTGAGGCTCATTTCCCTGCGTCACAAAAACGCGGTATTAGTGGTCATTCAATGGGAGGACATGGGGCATTAACGATTGCCTTACGTAATCCCGAATTATATCTGAGCGTATCAGCTTTTTCGCCTATTGTTAATCCATCCATAGTTCCTTGGGGACAAAAAGCTTTCAATGCTTATTTAGGAGCTGATCAGGAATCATGGAAACAATACGATACTGTTGAATTAGTTAAGAATTCAATTCATAAAATTCCATTATTAGTTGATCAAGGCTTAGGGGATGAATTTCTTGATAGCCAACTTCAACCAGAAAGACTACGAAAAGTATGTACTGAAATGGATCACCCTTTAGTTTTAAACCTAAGAGAAGGTTACGACCATAGTTATTACTTCATTGCGAGCTTTATTCGTGCACATATTGTGCATCATGCTTTAGCTCTTAAGTGCTAGGAAATAGGGAGATAAACTCATGGTAAAGTCTACAGGACGTCATCGTGTTGTTATTATTGGAGCTGGTTTTGGAGGGATAGAGGCTGCAAATAGTCTCGCTGGTGTCAATGTCGATATAACTATTATCGACAGAAGAAATCACCATCTATTTCAACCATTATTGTATCAAGTCGCAGGCTCATCTTTATCAACATCTGAAATCGCTTGGCCTATTCGATATATTTTTCGAAACCGTCCTGAAGTCCGTACCTTAATGGGAGAGGTGCAGGGCATTGAAGTGGGTAGCCGACTAGTTGTTCTTGATGATGGCGAAAAGTTGCATTATGACACTTTAGTTATTGCGACAGGTGCTACTCATGCTTATTTTGGTCATGATGAATGGGAGCGATTTGCACCAGGTTTAAAAACCTTGGGGGATGCAACAAATATTCGAGAACGAATTCTGGCTGCCTTTGAAGAAGCTGAACGTACCAAAGATCCAATCTTAAGAAAGGCTTTACAAACATTTGTGATCATTGGAGGTGGTCCGACGGGAGTTGAGCTATCAGGAACTATTGCAGAACTGGCAAAAGATACGTTATCTCGAGATTTTCGTTTGATAGATCCTCGTGAATCTCGAGTGGTATTGATTGAAGCCGGTCCACGTTTATTATCAGTTTTCCCTGAAAAGTTGTCTAGCTATACCCGTCAGGCACTTGAACAACTTGGTGTTGAGGTTGTACTTAGAACACCAGTGACAAGTTGTTCAGAAGATGGTGTTGTTTATGATGGAAAACAGCTACCTGCAAAAACAATTATTTGGGCTGCTGGCGTACAAGCATCTCCAGCAGCTCGTTGGTTAAATGTTGAATCTGATCGTGCAGGGCGTGTGTTGGTTGATTCAAATCTAACTGTGACAGGGCATCCTGAAATTTTCGTCATTGGTGATACCGCGGCAGTTACTATGGAAGATGGTAAGTTAGTACCAGGTATAGCACCAGCCGCCAAACAACAAGGAAAATATGTTGCGAAAACCATTGATAATCGATTAAAAGGCAAAGATATAAAAGAGCCATTTAAATATCATCATCAAGGTAATCTAGCAACAATTGGACGTAGTCGCGCAGTTGTTGATATGGGTAAATTTCAACTACAAGGAGTACTCGCTTGGTGGTTTTGGAAACTTATACATATTTACTTTTTGATTGGTGTGCAAAGTCGTTTAAACGTTGCCTTAAGTTGGTTGTGGAATCATAGTGTGGGTTATCGTGGTTCAAGACTTATCACAAATGTAAGAAAAGAAGATATTAGTAAATCTATTCCTAAGAATTAAGCTAACTTTAATTTTAGGAATTAATAGAAAATATTTTAATAATTATTAGCTTACGACTTTTTAAGCGATAGAGGGTAGAAACATGAAAACACATTCTTTTGGTGAACCCAATAACATTACTTTATCTAATAATTGTATTGAAGTTCGAGGTGCGCGTGAGCATAACCTTAAGGATGTAGATGTTTCTATCCCAAGAAATGCACTTGTTGTTTTCTCAGGTGTATCGGGTTC